>CAMCWM010000072.1 GCA_945882215.1 Akkermansia muciniphila
ATGAATGAAGTCCGCAAGCTTGGTAAACAGCTCGGCCCTCGTGGTTTGATGCCCAATCCGCGCACCGGCACCGTCACTGAAGACACCGCCGCCGCCGTGAAGGCTGTGAAGGCCGGTCGCGCTGACTTCAAGCTCGACAAGAATGGCAACATCGCCTCCTCCGTCGGCAAAGCCTCCTTTGAGGTGAGTCAGATCGCCGAAAACGCCACCTCGCTCATCGAGGCCGTCGTGCGTGCCAAGCCCGCCTCCGCCCGTGGCCGTTACGTCGAAACCATCACGCTTGCCGCCACCATGTCGCCTGCGATCCGCATCGACGTGTCGAAGTACATCAAACTCTAATCCTCGCAGCACTGAACCATGAAAGCTGAAAAGACATTGCTCATTGATGACCTGCTGCGCCGGGTCAATGCCTCTCCGTTCCTCCTTGTCGTCGATTACACCGGCCTCAAGGTCGATAAATTTGCCGAACTCCGCAAGCGCCTCACCGGCGTGGGCGCCGAGATTCACGTCTTCAAAAACAACCTGGTGAAGAAAGCCGCTGAAAAGGCCGGTTACCCAGGTGAACTGGGTAACCACCTCACTGGTCAGAGCGCCTATGTGACGGGTGTGAAGGACGTTTGCGCCACGGCGAAGGTTCTGAAGAATTTCACCGCCGAGTTTGAGAAGCCAGTGATGAAGGTGGGCGTGCTCGAGGGCAGCCTGCTGGATGCCGCGACCATCAAGACACTGGCCGACCTGCCTTCCCGCGAGGTTCTCCTCTCCCAGCTCCTGGGCGTGCTCCAGGCTCCGGCCTCGGCTCTCGCTCGCGTGCTGAAGGCCAAGGCGGATCTCGATGGTGCCCCAGCCGAGTCTGCCCCTGTCGAAGCTGAGGCTGCTCCCGCCGAAGCTGCCCCTGAACCCGCTGCTGCTTAACCCACCCCAATTTGACCAGATGGCCCGTCAAACGGCCTGAATAGATAAACACCCAATGGTTCCTCGCCGGAGCGAAAGCTTTTGCTCTTAAATCATCCGAAGCTTCGGAGCGCGGCGACACCGACACACTAATATGGCTGACCTGAATAAAATCGTTGAAGAACTGAGTGGCTTGACCGTCATGGAAGTCGCTGAACTTGTGAAATCCCTCGAAACCAAGTGGGGCGTGAGCGCTGCTGCTCCTGTGGCCGCTGCTGCCGCCGGTGGCGGTGCTGCTGCTGCTGCTCCTGTTGAGGAGAAAACCGAGTTCGACGTCATTCTGACCGACGCCGGTGCCAACAAGATTGGCGTCATCAAGGAAGTCCGCGGCGTGGTCCCGGGCCTTGGCCTTGCCGAAGCGAAGAAGCTCGTCGAGAGCGCTCCGCAGACGCTCAAGGAAGGCGTCAAGAAGGAAGAGGCGGAAGAAATCAAGAAGAAGATGGAAGCCGCCGGCGCCAAAGTCACGATCAAGTAATCTCACGTTCCTCCTGCTCTTTGCCGCGTGGCGTCCGCTTTCGACAGCAGCGCCACGCGGTCAGGGGCTTCAAGTTAGTGTCAGTCCAATTCCCCGTTCGTTTCGTTTCATCGCATGCCCGCAACCGTCCGTGACCTCCTGAATTTCCGAAGCCATTGCTTCGGTTCCGGGGCTGCTCGCGATGTTGCGGCTGCTTCCGATCATTTTCATGGCCTGAGCCTGGGTTCATACCCGGGTTCCGGCTGCTTCGTTTTCGCGACAATCGTAAGTGATGCCGGGCTGGCCGCCTGACATCGCTGCTTTTGTTGCTTCGCGGAACTCACCCCTCCGCATCCCGTGCCACCGCCAATCGCCCCCTAACCGCCTCATCTCTGCCTTATGTCCCAGCGCACCAACTTTGGCAAAATCCACGAAGTCGCCGAGCCCCCAAATCTCATCGAGATCCAGCTCCGCTCATACGAGGAATTTCTCCAGAAAAACATCACGCCCTCGAAGCGCAAAGATCTCGGCCTGCAGGCCGTGTTCCGGGAAGTTTTCCCCATCACCAGCTATGATGAGAAGATGACGCTCGATTTCGCCATGTACGAGATCGGCGAACCCAAGCTCAACTCCCTTGAGGCCATTCACGAAGCCGAGACCTACAGCGCCCCGTTGTACGTCACCTATGAACTCAAAGACGAGCAGGGCGCGAAACAGGAGCGCGTTTACATGGGTGAAATCCCCCTCATGACCGTGCGCGGCACGTTTGTCATCAACGGGGCCGAGCGTGTCGTCGTCTCCCAGCTTCACCGTTCCCCTGGCATCTGCTTTGAAACCACCCAGCACCTCAATGGCCGCTGGTTGCACGGCTTCCGCATCATTCCTGACCGCGGCACCTGGCTTGAAGTGCAGTTCGACACGAACGACCTGCTCTACGTCTATCTCGACCGTCGTCGTCGTCGTCGCAAGTTCCTCGCCACCACGCTTCTGCGCGTGATCGGTTTCCCCACGGACGAGGACATCCTCAAGCTCTTCTACGAAATCCAGGATCTGAAGCTCAAGGATAGCATTTCCGAGGAGGAAATCGCCACCAAGATCCTCTTCAAGGACATTCTCGATGGCGAGCTCATTGTCGCCCGTGCCTACGAGCCGCTGACTTCCGGCGTCGTGCGCCAGCTCGTCCAGCTCGGCCACAAGTCGATCAAAGTCGTCACCGCATCGCCGGACGACCTCCTCATCACCTCCCTGCGCAAGGACACCGCGAAGGATGAAGACGAGGCGCTCAAGGAAATCTACCGCCGTCTGCGTCCGGGTGATCCGCCCACCACGCCGAACGCGCGTGCGCTCGTGAAGCGCCTGTTCTTCGATCCGAAGCGTTATGACCTCACCCGCGTGGGCCGCTACAAGATCAACCAGAAGCTCAGCCTCAAGGTGGACACTGAAATGCGCATCCTCACTGCCGAGGACGTCGTTTCCGCGCTCCGTTACCTGTTCCATCTGCGTGAAGGCCAGGGCATCCTCGATGATATTGACCATCTCGGCAGCCGCCGTGTGCGCGCGGTGGGCGAACTTCTCGCCAACCAGTGCCGCGTGGGCCTGTCCCGCACCGAGCGTCTCGTCAAGGAGCGCATGACCTTGTTCGATGTGAACATGGACACCATGACGCCCGCCAAGCTTGTCAATCCGAAGGCGCTTTCCGCCGTCGTGCGTGACTTCTTCGGCCGCAGCCAGCTCAGCCAGTTCATGGACCAGATCAATCCTCTGGCCGAACTGACTCACAAGCGCCGTCTTTCCGCCCTCGGGCCAGGCGGTCTGAATCGTGACCGCGCTGGCTTTGAAGTGCGTGACGTTCACCCGTCCCACTACGGCCGCATCTGCCCGATTGAGACGCCGGAAGGTCCGAACATCGGCCTGATCAACTCCCTCGGCAGCTATGCCCGCATCAACGAGTTCGGCTTCATCGAAACGCCGTATCGTCCCGTGAAGGATTGCGTCGTCGCCGACAAGATCGATTACCTCACCGCCGACCAGGAGGAGAAGCACTACATCGCCCAGTCGAACAATCCGATCGATGACAAAGGCCGCTTCAAGGGCAACAAAGTCACGGTTCGTTACCGTGGCGACTTCATCGAAGTCGAGCCTGACAAAGTCACGCTCATGGACGTGTCGCCGAAACAGCTTGTCTCCGTTGCCGCCGCGCTCATTCCATTCCTTGAGCACGATGACGCCAACCGCGCCCTGATGGGTTCGAACATGCAGCGCCAGGGCGTTCCGCTCCTGGAAGGCGAGGCGCCGCTCGTCGGCACCGGCATGGAAGGCAAGGCCGCGCGCGATTCACGCTCCGTGATCGTTGCTGACGCCAATGGCACCGTCGCCGCCGCAACCGCTGACGTGATCATCGTCACGAAGGACGGCAACCTGCCTGTCAAAGACGAAAAATTCCTCGAGAATCCACTCAAGTCGGTGCAGACCGATGAAGACAAGGGCACTCACGTCTATCCGCTCCGCAAGTTTGGCCGCAGCAATGCCGGCACCTGCATCAACCAGCAGCCGCTGGTGAAGCGCGGTCAGAAGATCAAGAAGGGCGATGTCATCGCCGACGGTCCTTGCACCGACCAGGGTGAGCTTGCCATCGGCAAGAACATGCTCGTCGCCTTCATGCCTTGGAATGGTTACAACTTCGAGGACGCCATCACCATCAGCCGCCGCGTGGGGAAGGAGGACATCTACACCTCCATCCACATCGAGGACTTTGAAGTCATCGCACGTGACACGAAGCTTGGGCCTGAGGAAATCACGCGTGACATCCCGAATGTCGGTGATGAGGCGCTGAAGAACCTCGACGCCCAGGGCGTCGTGCGCATCGGCGCGGAAGTGAAGCCTGGCGACATCCTCGTTGGCAAGATCACGCCGAAGTCCGAGACCGAACTCGCCCCGGAAGAGCGCCTCCTGCGCGCCATCTTTGGTGAGAAGGCCGCTGACGTGAAGGACACCTCCCTGCGCGTGCCTTCGGGCTGCACTGGCATCATCATGGATGTCCGCATCGCCCAGCGCGGTGCGGGAGCCGACTCCGAGAAGGAGAAGCTCTCTCCTTCCGAGTACAAGAAGCACATCAAGCAGATCGAAGAAGACTACCGCGGCAAGAAGGAAGACCTCACCGAGCAGCTCACGGAGCGCCTCTCCGACATCCTGCTCAATGAGAAGATCCCGCTCGACATTGTGAACGGCCAGACCGGCGAACCGCTCGTCTCCGCGAACAAGAAGATCACCAAGACGATGCTGCGTCACGTGGCGGAAAGCTACGACACCATCGAGATCGACCCGAGCCCGATCCGTAACAAGATCTTCGACATCATCCAGACCTTCGAACAGAAGTTCTCCGACGCCGACATGGAACGTGAGCGCAATCTCGACAAGATCGAGAGCAGCGAGGACACCGCCGACACCGGCGTCGTCAAGCAGGTGCGCGTCTTCCTCGCCAGCAAGCGCAAGCTTTCGGTGGGTGACAAGATGGCCGGCCGCCATGGCAACAAGGGCATCGTCGCCAACATCGTGCCGGAAGAAGACATGCCGTTCCTCGAAAACGGCACTCCGGTGGACATCGTGCTCAACCCGCTTGGCGTGCCTTCGCGCATGAACGTGGGCCAGGTGCTTGAGACCCACCTTGGCCTCGCCGCCAAGGCGCTCGGCATGAAGATCGCCACCCCGGTCTTCGACGGCATCCCTGAATCCAAGATCATGGAGTACATCAAGGACGCCAAAAAGGTCCCCGGCTACGAGTGGATGGGCCTCAATGGCAAATCGAAGCTCTACGACGGACGCACCGGTGACTCCTTCAATCTCGACGTCGTCGTCGGCTACATCTACATGTTGAAGCTCGGCCACTTGGTCGCCGACAAGATCCACGCCCGTGCGGTCGGACCTTACTCGCTCGTCACGCAGCAGCCTCTGGGCGGCAAGGCCCAATACGGCGGCCAGCGTTTCGGGGAAATGGAAGTGTGGGCGCTCGAAGCTTACGGCGCGGCCTACACGCTGCAGGAGCTCCTCACCGTCAAATCCGACGACGTCCAGGGACGCACACGCATCTACGAGCAGATCGTCAAAGGCGACCACGCCCTTGAAGCCGGCACGCCGGAGTCGTTCAACGTTCTCATCAAGGAAATGCAGTCCCTCGGTCTCGACGTGAAGGTGCACAAGCGTTCCACCGCGAACGCCGATGCGGATGCCCTCGACAGCTTCACCACCGCGGCGGGTGCCTAATCCGCCTCTCCCCAGAAACCCAGCGCCCAAAACTGCCACCCATCTCCACACATCATGAATGCTGACGCGAGCTTGAAAGAAATCTTCGGGGAACCCAAAACCGGCGAGGAGTTCGACTATGTGTCGATCTGCATCGCCTCTGCGGACCGTGTTCGCTCATGGTCCTCCGGTGAAGTCAAAAACCCGGAAACCATCAACTACCGCACGTTCAAGCCTGAAAAAGGCGGCTTGTTCTGCGAGCGCATCTTCGGACCCACCCGTGACTGGGAGTGCGCCTGCGGCAAGTACAAGCGCATCAAGCACAAGGGCGTCGTCTGCGACCGCTGCGGCGTCGAAGTGACGCTCTCCCGCGTGCGCCGTGAGCGCATGGGCCACATCGAGCTCGCCGTGCCGGTGACGCACATCTGGTTCTACAAGTGCATGCCTTCCCGCATCGGCCTCATGCTCGACATGACCGCCCGCTCGCTGGAGCGCGTGATCTACTATGAGGACTACATGGTGATCGATCCGGGCAGCACGCCGCTTCAGCGCGGCCAGCTTCTCACCGAAGTCGATCTCCGTGAGGCCGAGGAGCAGTACGGTGCTGACGCCTTCCGCGTCGGCATGGGTGCCCAGGCCATCCGCGACATCTTCGCCCAGATCAATCTGGCCGATGTCACGAAGGAGCTTGAGGAGGCGATGACCAAGACGCGCTCTAAGCAGATCCGCAAGAAACTCGCCAAGCGCCTCAAGCTCTGCCAAGGCTTCGCCGAAAGCCACAGCCGTCCGGAATGGATGATTCTCGAAGTGCTGCCGGTCATCCCGCCGGATCTTCGCCCTCTCGTCCCTCTCGAAGGCGGCCGCTTCGCCACCTCCGACTTGAACGACCTCTACCGTCGCGTCATCAACCGCAACAACCGCCTCAAGAACCTCCTCCAACTGCGCACGCCGGATGTCATCATCCGCAACGAAAAGCGCATGCTGCAGGAAGCCGTCGATGCGTTGTTCGACAACGGCCGTCATGGCCGCCCGGTCACCGGCGCGGGCAATCGTCCGCTCAAGTCGATGTCCGACATGCTCAAGGGCAAGTCCGGCCGCTTCCGTCAGAACCTGCTCGGCAAGCGCGTCGATTACTCCGGCCGTTCCGTCATCGTCATCGGTCCTGATCTTCTGCTGCACCAATGCGGTCTGCCGAAGAAGATGGCGCTCGTCCTGTTCGAGCCCTTCATCATCCGCCGCCTGAAGGAGATGGGTCTCGTGCACACCGTCCGCAGCGCGAAGAAGATGATCGAACGCCGCACGCCGGAAGTGTGGGACATCCTTGATGAAGTCACCAAGGGCCACCCGGTTCTCCTGAACCGCGCTCCGACGCTTCACCGTCTCTCCATCCAGGCCTTCGAGCCGAAGCTCATCGAAGGTGACGCCATCCGCGTGCATCCCCTCGTTTGCACGGCCTACAACGCCGACTTCGACGGTGACCAGATGGCGGTCCACGTCCCGCTTTCCATCGAGGCTCAGATGGAGGCCCGCCTGCTCATGCTCGCGCCGAACAACCTGTTCAGCCCTGCCAGCGGCAAGCCCGTGATGAACCCTTCGCAGGACATTCCTCTCGGCTGCTACTTCCTCACCTACCTCCGCGAGTTCCCAGCGCACGACGCCAAGCTCAAGAAGGGCGATGTCGAAGGCCGCGTGCCGATCTTCAACGACGCCTCCGAGGTCGAGTTCGCCATCTCCGAAGGCGGTCTTTTCGTGAACGACAAGATCCGCTTCCGCAATCCCGACTACAAGCTGCCGAAGCGCCCGTATGGAGATGCCTCCAAGGCCGTCATCGAAACCACCGCCGGCCGCGTGCTGTTCAATGAAACCTGGCCCGAAGGTCTCGGCTTCATCAACACCACCGTCGGCAAGAAGCAGATTTCCGACATCATCTGGCGCTGCTTCCAGACCGTGGGCCAGCGTGAGACCGTCAGCGCGCTTGACCGCCTCAAGCAGCTCGGCTTCCGCGAAGCCACCCGCTCCGGCTGCTCCATCGGCATCACCGACATGGTCATCCCGACGGCCAAGGCCGCCGGCCTTGAGAACGCCTACAAGCAGATCGAGGAAATCGAGAAGCAGTATCGCCGCGGTATCATCACCCACGGTGAGCGCTATCAGAAGATCATCGACATCTGGACCCAGGTCGGTGAAATCGTCGCCGACGAGCTCTTCCGCACCCTGGAATACAACGAGGGCAAGAAACATCACAACCCGCTCTACGTCATGGTCAACTCGGGCGCCCGAGGCAATCGTACGCAGATCAAGCAGCTCGCCGGCATGCGCGGCCTCATGGCCAAGCCCTCCGGTGAGATCATCGAGCGCCCGATCACCTCGAACTTCCGCGAAGGTCTGAGCGTTCTCGAATACTTCATCTCCACTCACGGTGCTCGCAAAGGTCTGGCTGACACCGCCCTCAAGACCGCTGACTCCGGCTACATGACCCGCAAGCTCGTCGATGTGTCCCAGGACGTCATCGTCACCGAGGAAGACTGCGGCACCGTCAACGGCATCACCCTCGCCTCCATCTATCAGGGCGACGAGGAGATCGTCGATCTCAAGACCCGCGTCTATGGCCGCACCAGTTGCGAGACCGTGCATGATCCGGTGGACAAGAGCGTCATCATCAAGGCCGGCCAGATGGCCACCGAGAAGGAAGCCGCCCACCTCGCGAAGATCGGCGTCGAGAAGCTCAAGATCCGCTCCGTCCTCACCTGCGAAAGCAAGCGCGGCTGCTGTGCCAAGTGCTACGGCCTCCACCTCGCCACGCATCGCATGGCGAAGATCGGCGAAGCCGTCGGCATCGTCGCCGCCCAGTCCATCGGCGAGCCCGGAACGCAGCTCACCATGCGTACGTTCCACGTCGGTGGCGCTGCCATGAGCTCCTTCAAGCAGCCCTTCATCAACACCAAGAACGCCGGTATCGTCAAATACACCGACATGCGTGCCGTCGCCACCATCGAAGGCACCTGGATCGCCCTCACCAAGAACGGCATCCTCTCCATCCATGACGAGGACGGCCGCGAGCTCGAGAGCCACAAGCTCGTCGCCGGCGCCGTCATCGCCGTCGAGGACGGTGGCAAGGTCAAGAAAGGCCAGCAGATCGTCACCTGGGATCAGTACAACGTGCCGATCATCACCGAGAAGGCCGGCAAGCTGGAGTTCCGTGACATGATCTCCGGCATCACCATCACCAAGGAAGTCAACCAGAGCACCGGCAACGAGGAAACCGTCGTCATCGAGCACAAGGAAGACCTCCATCCGCAGGTCGTCGTCGTGAATCCAAAGACGCACGAGGTGCTCGCCAGCTACACCATTCCCGCCGGCGCTCACTTGAGCGTCAAGAACAACGAGAAGGTCGAGGCCGGCACCACCATCGCCAAGACGCCCCGCAAGGCATCCAAGACCAAGGACATCACCGGTGGTCTGCCGCGTGTGGCCGAGCTCTTCGAAGCCCGCAAGCCCAAGGACGCCTGCGAAATCGCCCGCATCGACGGCACCGTCGAGATCGGCGGCCTCGTCCGCGGCAAGCGCCGCGTCATCGTCACCGACACCAAGACCGGCCAGCAGGAGGAGCATCTCATCCCCCGCAGCAAGCACATCTTGCTCTTCAACGGCGACCACGTCAGCAAAGGCGACCAGATCACCGAAGGTCCTGTCGTTCCGCATGATCTCCTGGAGATCCTTGGCCCGCAGGCGCTCCGCGAGCACCTCGTCAACGAAGTGCAGGAAGTGTACCGTGCCCAGGGCGTGGAAATCAACGACAAGCACGTCGAGATCATCATCCGCCAGATGCTGCGCAAGGTGAAGGTCACCGATCCGGGCGACACCGAGTTCCTCTGGGGCGACCAGATCGACCGCGGTGAGTTCGAGAAGGAAAACAACCGTGTCTCCGAAGAAGGCGGCAAGCCTGCGGAAGCAGAGCCCGTCCTCCTCGGCATCACCAAGGCCTCCATCGAGACCGAGTCCTTCATCTCCGCCGCCTCCTTCCAGGACACCACCCGTGTGCTCACCGAGGCCGCCACCCTGGCCAAGTCCGACTACCTGCGCGGCTTCAAGGAAAACGTCATCATGGGTCATCTCATCCCCGCCGGCACCGGCTTCATCACCAACCGCAACTTCGAACTTCACGAGACCGAGAGGCCCACGCTTCCCGCCCGCGTCGAGGAAGACGAGGAAAGCCTCACCGCGTAAGCTGCCCGTTCATCCACTCAATCCCGCCTCCCTCGGTGCAAGCCGTCGGAGGCGGTTTTGCGTTGGGAGGACAGACCTCCTATCTGCCAACTTCGGCAATGGAGGAGCCTTGCCCTCCTAGTCTTACAGTTTCACCCGGAACTCATCCTTGGCTTTCACGCTCTCGGCGAAGGCGGTGAGGAGCTGGATGGTGTGCTCGACATCGTCGAGGTGGGCCATTTCGACGACGCTGTGCATGTAGCGCAGGGGCAATGACACGAGGGCGCTGGGGATGCCGCTTTGCTGGGTGAAGATGACGTTGGTGTCCGTGCCGGTGGTGCGGGAGGTGGCCTCGTGCTGCACGTGAACCCCGGCCTTGTCGGCGACTTCGATGAGGCGCTGGACGACCTCGACGTGGTTGGCGGCACCGTGCGTGAGCGTGGGGCCGCCACCGAGGATCACGGTGCCGTGCAGTTTTTGATCGACCTGCGGGGTGTCGGTGGCGTGCGTGACATCCAGCACGATGGCGACATCGGGCATGAGACGGTGGGCGATCATACGCGCGCCGTTGCCGCCGATCTCCTCCTGCACGGCGTTCACGGCGTAAACCGTCGATGGCAGGCGTGTTTTGCGCTTGCTGAGCCGCGCCATGACCTCGGCGATGATGAAGCCGCCGATGCGGTTGTCCAAGGCACGGCCGCAGAGCTTGTCCGAGCCGAGTTCCTCGACGCCGTCGGCATAGACGGCAGGATGGCCGACGCGGATGCCGGCCTTGGCGACTTCTTTGTCGCTCGAAGCGCCGATGTCGATGACTAGCTCATGCGCCTTCGGCACTTTCTCATCCTCACGGTCGCGGATGTGCATGGCGATGTTGCCGATGACGCCGCGCACGGTGCCTTTGACGCCAAAGATGTCCACGCGGCGGCCACGGGCGGTGGCGACATCGCTGCCTCCGATGCGATCGACATAGATGAAGCCGTTCGGCGAGATGTGACGGATCATGTAGCCGATTTCGTCGGCATGGGCCTCGAACATGATGCGGCGTCCCTGCGTGCCGCCATCCAGCGTGGCCCAGGCGTTGCCATAGGAGTCGCTTTCCACACGGTCGGCGAACTTGCGCGCATACGCCGTCCACTTGCGCTGCCCGCGTACCTCAAAGCCCGTGGGGCTGGGCGTGGCGAGGAGATCGAGGAGGAAGGATTTGGAGGAGGGGGACATGGAGAACTGTTAAGAGTTAAAAGTTAGAGGTTAAAGGTTCGATGTTCTTGGTTTGGAAGAACCATCGTCAACCACTGCAAACAACCGTCAACCATCGCAAACGCGCCCCTATCGTGGCACAATGCCGAGGTAGTTTCTCACGGTGCTCCAGCCGGGGTCGGTGTGCTCGCGGCCGTCGGCGGTGCGGTAGTAGAGGGCGGAGGAGCGGCCGCCGTCGAGATTGAGGGCGCGATGCACCGGGAAGTCGGGCATGAGGCCGGGGGTGGCGAGGATGTCGGCGAGTTCGCCGAGGCTGACGTTGCGGGCGAGGCCGAAGAGCCAGCGCTGCGCGCCATCGGTGGCGATGAAGGTGCGCGTGGCGTGCTTGTGGCGGTCAAGATTCGACACCGCACGACCGGCATCGACGAGGCGCGGGCCGGCTTGAAGCAGATCGTTCGCGTGGCTGGCATCGCGCACCTCGGCGTTCCAGAGCAGTTGCGGCGTGTGATGCACGACGACGGCACCGGTGAGCAGCTTGTTGGACTGCCACGCACCGGTTTTCTGCCCGCTGGTGATCATGAGGCCCATCGGCGTGAACTGCGGCGTGAAGAAGCCGCCGTTCACCCCGGCGATGGCGCCGGCTTTACGCATGCATTCGGCGATCTTGCCGCCGCCGGACCAGTCTTCGGGCTGGTCGAGGACTTTGAGCTCGTAACTGCGGCTGTCGAACAGGACGAACTGGACTTCGACGGAATGACCGTGCCTGCTGACGCTGAGATTTTGCACAGAGGCATCACCGAGGAGCGGCTGGCTTTCAGCGGGGGCCTCGAGACGCCAGCCGGATGGCGGGGGACGCACGACCGCCGCGTCTGGCCCGGGGGCGGGCACTTCATCCCAAAACGGGTAGCGCGGGGCCAGTGATGGCTGAGGAGGCTCCGTTTCGACCACGGCGCGTGGTTGAACACAGCCTGCCAATGCGAGCGTGAGAAGGAAGGCCAGAGAGCGCATGCGATCAGCGAAGTGAGGCGAGTTTTTTCTTCATCGCGGCGAGTGCCCGGGCACGATGGCTGAGCTGGTTTTTCGTTTCGGCGGGAAGAACCCCGAACGTCTCGGTGAAACCGTCAGGAATGAAGAGAGAATCGTAGCCGAAGCCGCCTTCGCCCTGCTCCTGCGTGATGAGACGGCCTTCGACGCTGCCATGGCTGATGTGGAGCACCTCGCCATCGCGGGCGAGGACCATGCAGCAGTGGAAGCGGCCTTTGAAACGAGCGTACATCGCCTTCTTGGCAAGTTCGGCTTTCAATTTGGCGCGGTTGTCGGCAGCGTTGGCCGTTTCACCGGCATAACGGGCGCTGCGCACGCCGGGAGCGCCGCCGAGGGCATCGACTTCGAGGCCGGAATCATCCGCCAGCACCAGCAGGCCGGGCACACCACGGCTGCCGCTGACGGCTTTGATGATGGCGTTCGCTTCAAAGGTGTCGCCGGTTTCCTCATCGAGCGTGATGCCCGGATGCGCACGAAGATCCTCGACCTGCCAGGCGCTGCCGAGGATGGCGGCGACTTCTTCAGTCTTGTGGGCGTTCGAGGTGGCGAAGACGAGCTGGGGCATGGGATGGCTGCTGGGTTCAACCACTGTAAACAACCGTCAACGACTGCAAACAACAGCAAACCTTCTTCAATGCATCAGCGGTTCGAGCAGACGCTCCTCGGTGATGAGCCCGAGAGGGGCCTGGCGTTCGTCGAGGACGATGGCGAGGCGACGGCCCTGCTTGCGCATGCGTTGCAGCGTGTGCAGGGCAGGAAGGCTGGCGGGGACGGTGTCGAGGTTGCGCATGTGATGGCGTACGAGGCGGTCGGGCGGGAGCGCGGCGGGAAGCTCGGTGGTGTCGAGCACGCCGATGAAGCTGCCTGTCTCGCCGAGGACGGGGAGCAGGGTGCAGTTCTGCTCGCGGGCGATGATGAGCGCGGTGCTGACGGACATTTCGGCGGCAAGAGCGATGCTGCGCGAGAGCGGCTGCATGAGATCGACAGTGCGCAGCTTCTTGTAGTCGAGCACACGCCCGATGAGATGCGTGGCGGTGGCGGAAAGCTGGTGCTGCGTGGCGAGCTCCTGCGCGAGCACCTTCAAATCGTCGCGTCCGCGTGCAAGGCGTGATTCACTGGGCGCCTCGGTGCTTTCTGATGGGTTTCGCACGGCGGCAAAGGCGCGGAACAAGGGCCGCCCCAGCCCGACCAGATGCACGAGGGGTGAGACGCTGCGCAGCGAACGAAACGGATAACGGCGGAAAAGTTTCTTCGGCATCACTTCCAGGCCGATGAGGAACACAGGCAGCGCGAGCACAAAGGCGAGCGCGTAACCCCACAGGCTGGCATTGCGAATGACCGGCAGCGCGATGAGCACGAAGGCGGCGAGATTGGTCATGTGGTTGGCCACGGTGATGCAGCCGATGAGGGCATCACGATCCTCCAGCAGCGGCAGCAGACGGCGCGCGCGGCGGTCGCCCTCGCTGGCGGCATGTCGCACACGCACGCGGCTCACGGCCAGCACGGCGCTCTCCAGCCCTGAAAGGGCGAAGGAGAGAGCGAGGCAGACGATGAGGATGAGGAACCAGGTCACGGGGGAAAAGCTGAAAGCAGAAATTGGAAATAGGAAAGCTGAAATCAGATGTCCGCAGCTTCGTCGGAGGGCTTGGGTTTGAGGCGCAACTCGACCTCCTGAATGCGGGCGCGGACGATGCGGCGGACTTTGATGTCGGCACTGGCGATGGTGATGCGTTCGCCGGGCTTCGGCACGTGGCCGAGCTGGTTGAAGACGAGACCGCCGATGGTGTCGATGCCGCCGACGTCGATCTCGATGTCGAGTTCCTTTTGCAGATGATCGAGCCGCGTGCCGCCATCGAGCAGGTAGCGACCGCCGCCTAGATCGCGGATTTCGGAGCCTTCCCCATGCCACGGAGCGGCATCATAAAGCAGCCAGTCGGCGATCTCGCGGCGCGTGATCATGCCTTCGAGGCCGCCGTATTCATCGGCGATGAGCACCGGCTGGTCATTGCTCTGCAGGTGATGATCGAGCGCTTCGAGCACGGGCATGGTTTCTGGAACAAAGGCCGGTGTGCGCAGCAGCGTGCGCCAGGGCGGGCGGTTGGCGAGTTTCCAGGCACTGGTGTCGATCACGCCTTCGACGGAGTCGGGCGTCTCGCCATAGACGACAACAAAACGGCTGGCGGCTTTTTCGAGCACGGCGGTGGCCTTTTCCGGCGTGTCCTCGCTGCTCATGAGCGCGAGATCGACGCGCGGGATCATGCAGTCGCGGACGGTGAGGGCCTCAATGTCGAGCGTCTCGTGAATCATGGCGCTCTCATCATTGTCCAGCAGACCCTGCTCCTGGCGCATTTCGACGAGGGTTTCAAATTCATCGCGTGTGACGGGCAGGCGCGTCTTCACATGCTTGGCGACGAATTTTTGCAGGAGGGCGTCAGTGGCGCGATCGACGAGGGCGGCGAGAGGATCGAGAACATTGCGCAGCGGATGCAGAAGACGCAGGCTGCCGAGCAAAACCACGGAGGGATTGCGCGCGGCAAAAAATTTCGGGGCCATGTCTCCTAGCAGGACCGTTGCCAAGAATAGAATGGATGAGGCGGCCCAGGGATTCCAGCCGAGCGCGCGCAGCGGGCCGGTGACGATCCACAGGCCCAGCGCGGCGAGCGCGAGGTTCAGCGCGGCGGAGAGCAGCAGCGCGCGGTGCAGTTGCGCAAAGGGATTGGCGGTGATGGCGCGGAGTTTGTTGGCCACGTCCCCTTCGCCGGCGGCCAGAAGCTGTGCCTCCACGTCCCGTGCGCTGTGGATGGCGGTTTCCGAGGCGGAGACAACCGCGAGGATCAGCAGCAGGTTCAGGTAAATCAGAGCAGCGATGAGCAGAGACATCAGGAGGGACATCTCACTGTGGGTGGTGGCAGCACACAGGGTCAAGGCGTATTACGGGCCGTGTTGATGTGTTCGTTCTTGCCAAAACTACGGCGTGCTGATAGCAACGTGACCTCTTATGCGACCAATCCTTCTCTCCGCGCTCGTTTTTGCCTTTGGCAGCCTGCAAGCCGCCGACACATTGAAAGTCCTCATCGTGGACGGGCAAAACAATCACAAATGGGACATCACCACGCCGGTGCTCAAGAATGCGCTGGAGAGCAGCGGTGCCTTCACGGTGGATGTGAGCACAACGCCACCGAAAGGGGCGCCGAAAGAGGCTTGGGACGCGTGGAAGCCTGCGTTTGGTGATTACAAGGCGGTGGTGAGCAACTACAACGGCGCACCGTGGCCGGAAGCCGTGCGTACGGCTTTCACCAAGTATGTCGCGGACGGCGGCGGTTTCGTTTCTGTGCATGCGGCGAACAATTCGTTCCCGGAATGGAAGGAGTACAACGACATGATCGGCGTCGGTGGCTGGGGCGGACGCAATGAGAAGTCGGGCCCGTGGCTGTATGTGAAGGACGGCAAGCTTTTCCGCGATACGAGCGCCGGGAACGGTGGTGCGCATGGGGCGCAGCATGAGTTTGTAGTGGAGATTCAGAATCCCGATCATCCGATCACGCGTGGCCTGCCGAAGCGCTGGCTGCACGCGAAGGACGAGCTGTACAGCAAACTGCGGGGTCCGGCGGAGAATGTGGACGTGCTGAGCGCCTCGGTGTCGGATCTCACGGCGGTGAATGAGCCGAACAATCTGGTGCTGGCCTATCACAAGGGCCGTGTGTTTCACACCACGTTGGGACATGCGGATTACTCGATGCTGGATCGCGGTTTTTACACCATCCTGCAACGCGGCACGGAGTGGGTGGCCACGGGCAATGTGGAGCGCACGGCGGCGGTGCCAGCGGATTTCCCCACGGAAACGGCGGTGAGCGTGGTGAAGCTGGAAGGCTATCCGAAGCAGGATGCGCCGAAGCCGAAGAAGGAAAAGTAGCGCTGTTCTTGTGGAACAGGGAGTCCTTTTTGCACAGCAACAAGGCTACTTTGCAGCCGCGATGTCGCGCTGGATTTGCGCCTTGAGTTCGTCGAGGCCGCTGAATTTCATCTCGGAGCGCAGGAATTTCGTGAAGCGCACTTCCAAGTCCTTGCCGTAAAGATCGCCGCTCCAGTCGAAGAGATGCACTTCCAGTGAAGGCTCGGCATTTTCAGTGACGGTGGGCCGGCGGCCGAGATTGGCGACTCCAGGCAGCCAGACCGATTCGATGCGCGCCTGCACGGCATAAACGCCGAGCGGCGGGAGTTGTTCGTTTTCGACATCGACATTCGCCGTGGGGAAACCGAGTTGACGACCGAGTTTCTGGCCTTCGATGACGGTGCCGAAGACGGAGTAGTCGCGGCCAAGCAGTGTGGCGGCCTTGGTGAAGTTGCCGGTGGAAATGGCCTCACGGATCAAGGTGCTGCTGACGATTTCGCCGTCGATCTTCAACGGTGGAACGCCATACACGGCGAAGTCATGCTCCTGGCCCATTTCCATGAGCAGATGGATGTTGCCTTCGCGTTTGTGGCCGAAATTCCACGTGTAGCCGACGGAGATGCAGCCCAGAGGACGCGCGGCCTCGACGAGTTGATGGATGAAAGCAGTGGCTGGCGTCCTGGCGGTTTCTGTGGTGAACGGGCAGGCCAGCAGGCAGGGAATGCCGATGTGAGAGAGGACCAACTGCTGATGACGCGGGCCGCAGAGCAATTTGGGAGCTGATCCGGGGCGCAGCACATGCGCCGGATGGGGATCGAAGGTGACGACCACCGCAGTGCCGTGGTGCTGGGCCGCGTGCTCCTGGGCGGCTCGAATCACCTCCTGGTGGCCGAGGTGGAGGCCATCAAACACACCCACGGCGAGTGCCAGAGGGCCGGGAATGGAGGAGAGGGCGTCGATGGAGCGGAGAACCTGCATGCGGTGGAGGCTTGAGCCATATCAGCGACGATGCAGATCGCAAGACGAAGGGCGGGAATGCCTGGTCTTGCTTACTTTAGGTTGCTCAGCGTGCTCCAGAAAGAGCTCATAAGTCCCTTCTTTTCGAGATTCAGGCTGCTCGTCACATTGGTGTGGGAGGTTCCAACGAGCTTGTTCATCACTTCGCCGTAAGCAGGCATCGAGGTCCAGCCGAGGGTGATTTCGTTGTGGGAGGAGGTGGTGTTCGTTTTCATATGATTCGTAGGTTTGAGAGGTTTGAGGTGCTTTAGGCGGGTGAGTTTCAGGTTTGAGCGGTCTTTTGGTTTAGTGAGTGAGAATCGAGTCACAAAAATGAGAATTACATGCCAAAAGGATGGCGCGGGCTGAAGCCGGCATAGCTGCGGCCCTTGGTGCGCCAGCGGGGGCCTTCGCCAGTGACCTGGCCGGAGGTGTCCATGCGAAGACCGCAGATGGTCATGAAAACATGTTCGCCAGGTTTCACCCAGATGGTGATGAAGCGGCCCACGCCAGCCTGGCCATAGGTGGCGAACTCCTTGCTGGACAGGCAGCGGTTCAGCAATCCTGCCTTGATGAGGACGTAAGAAGTGCTGCTGGAGCAGTCATAAGCGCTGTCTTCGATGTTGCGATGGCCGCCGCCGAGCACATAGGGCTTGTTCTGGAGGGTGTTGGCAGCATAAACGGCGAACTGAAGAGCCTGAGGGGCGGTTTGACCGACGGAAGCGAAACGGCCGTCGAAGCGGATCTGAGAATTGCCACCGACAGCGGCAGGAGCGGAGGCGGCAGCGCGCTGAGCGGCGGCACGTTGGGCGGCAGCCTGCTGAGCGGCCTGCTGCTGGGCGTAGTAGTTGGCCCAGGCCTGAGCATTGGCCTGCTGGGCGTTGTAGGCGGCCCAAGCTTGGGCGTTGGCCTGCTGCTGTGCGTAGGCGGCCTGGGCCTGAGGGGCGGCGTAGTAGCCGGCAGCGGAATAACCGTTCTGAGCGTTCGCGGCGGTAGCGACTGTGAGGAGGCTGACGGTGAGGGCGAGGCGGATGAATGTTTTCATGGCTGCGTAAGTGGTTCTTGTTTCTGCTAGTATTTATAGCAAAAACTGGAATCACTGCAACAACTATATCAGAAATAACTCATAAAATTGTAAATTTGATAATTACAAGTTCTTCGTTTCGATCTAAATAACTGAAAATAAACGATTTAAAATGATCGCGAAACTGATGGCCTAAACGTCTCGTGGCGCAGGCAGATGGGTTTTAGCGAAGGTTTTCGAGCCCAAAGCCGGTTTGGCGGCTCGATTTGACCAAAAATGCGACTATTATAGAGGGTTCGTTAAAACCTCCTTTTCTAATTCTTGCACATGCGGCATCCGCTTATGAGAATGAGCGACCATGAATGCATGCCTGAACTCGAACTTCGTCGCCTTATTGGTTCTGTGCCTGGCTGGGACGATTGTCCAAGCTGCTGAGCCGCCGGGGGTGACGCATTTTTTTGATGAGGTGGGGCAGCGGCATCTCACTCTCAGCGCCTCAGGCAGCCGTGTGGAGGTCAGCATTCGTATGGCGGCTGATCCAGGCTCGACGGGACGCTGGTCAGGGCAGGGGACGCGGAAGGACAACCAGATCGTGTTTGCCGCTGTCGTCGATGAAGGTCAGGACCGCGGATCGTATTTCATCGCCAAGGGCGGCGAGTCGAAAATGGAGATCAGTTTCAAGCCGGAACAAAAAATGCCGCAGGATCCGGGCATCCTGGGCATCTATTGTCGGGTGAGTGATGAGAAGCGCGTGCAACTGGCCCGCAAAGAATTTCAAGCGGCCGAAGATCGTCTGGCGGCGGCGTTGAAGAACGCCTCGCGCACCTGGCCTGCGGTGGACAAGCCGCTGGCATCAGATTGGAAGACGGGCTGGGCCGTGCTGAGAGAGCGCTGGATGAAGATCGCCTATCAAGCGCCGGTACCCGTGCAGCCGAAGCCTGCGCAGCCCTTCGCCACAGGCAAAGAGCAGCCGCTCCAGGAGAGAGACGCCAACTACTGGCTCAAACTCGCTGAAGCCACGGCGCTGGGCTATTATTTCATGCAACAGCCGCCTGACCCGAAAAGCGCCGGAGCGTGGGACGGCGAGTATGACGATGGCTTTGGCGGTCATGTGAGCATCCGTCGTGCGAAAGATGGCAAACTGCGCGTGAACCTCTCCTGCACGCGGGTGAGTGAGTTGCAGGGAATGGATCTGGCGGGTCAAATACCGGCAGAGTCGGTGAAATCGAAGAATGGCGAAAGCACGGCGGAGGCCGTTTTCGTCGAAGCCGAGGTGCCAGAAGATGCGAAAGACATTCGCGTCAGTTTGCGACGCAAAGGCGGCTTCCTCTGGGTGGAAACGCAGCGTAAACAGACACCGCCGGGCAGCTCCGCGTGGCTCGACGGCATCTACCGCTGGTCACCGCCGCCGGTGGAATGAATCACGCCTTGTTGGGCGGTGCCGGCGTTTCCACGAACGACGCGATCGCCAGCAGGATCGCCGCGCACACGACACACGAGTCGGCCACGTTGAACGAGGGCCAGGGATGAAATGGTGGGAAACCGAAGTCGAACTTCAAGAAATCGACCACATAGCCGTCGAGGAACGTGCCTGCGAAGAGATGGCCACCATCATGCGTGCGGAACAGGCGGTCAGTCAGGTTTCCGAAGACACCGGAAACCAGCAGCGCCACGGCGAGGCGGCTCAATTTGCCGGGGAACAGCCCTTTGCGATGCATCACATAGATGAATGTGAGCGCGGCGAGCGAGACTGCGGTGAAGGCGTAGTTCGCGTACTCGGTGCCGTTGAACATGCCGAAGGCCACGCCGGTGTTCGCCGCGTGGTGCAGCCAGAAGATGCCCGGAATGACCTCCTGCTCGGCTTCGTAGAGCCGGAAGTTCGCCACGATCCAACTCTTGGTGAGCTGGTCGAGGATGTAGAGCGGCAGCGAGAGCAGGAGGAAAAGACGAATCATGGTAATCAGGTGGGCTGCAGCACCACTTTGAGCAGGCCTTCTTTGTTGTCATAAAGACGCTTGAACCAGCCTGCGCCTTCCGCGAGCGGAGCCACGGCACTGAGCAGTGGCTCCACCTGGATGCTGCCATCTTGAATGCGGCGGATCGCCTCAGGGTATTCGCCAGCGCAGGAGCACGAGCCTTTGATCGTGATCTGGCGTGTGACGACCTCTTGCAGCGGGAAGGGCGTGTTCGGCTGGAGATTGCCAATGAGAATGACCTGGCCGCCCTTGCGCACGCTGCGGATCGCGAGATCCAGCGGAGCAGCAGCGCCGACGACTTCAAAGCTCGCATCCGCGCCGTCACCACCGCAGATTTTGCGGAGGTGCATCGCCAAGCCTTCCTGCTTCGCGTTGAAAACTTCCGCCGCACCCAGTTTGAGAGCGAGTTCGAGGCGTCTGTCGTCGAGATCGACGGCGATGACCTTTTCCCAGCCGCGTGCTTTGAGCGCCTGGATGACGAGCAGGCCGATCAAACCGGCTCCCACGACCACTGCGGTGCCGCCATTGGCTTCGGGTTCGCAATCGCAACCTTCGCAGCTCTCGTCACCGCAGGTCTTTTCAACCGCCGTGAATGCCTCGCCCACTTCCACACCATCGGCCAAGTTGACTGCATGCAGCGCAATCGACACCGGCTCCGCAAAAGCGGCCTTCTCATAGGAGAGCGCTTCCGGGATGCGATACAGGATGCGAGTCGGCAGCGCGATCTTTTCCGCAAAGCAGCCGTGGCGGCGATATTCGCCCGGTGAGACACCTAACACACGACGGTTCGGGCAAAGATTGACGAAGCCTCCTTTGCACTCCTCGCACTCGCCGCAGTATTCGGTGGAGTCGAAAGTGACGCGATCTCCGAGGTTCCAGCCGCTCACGCCTTCGCCCAGGCCGATAATTTCGCCCGCAGCCTCATGGCCCATCACGATCGGCATCTGGCGGCGACCGCTGCGGCCGTCCATGCCGTGAATGTCACTGCCGCAGATGCCACAGGCCTGCACCTTCACCAAAACTTCGCCAGCTGCGGGCGTGGGTTCGGGAAAGTTGAGATCGTAATTGAACTCAGACGGGGCGGTGAGGACGAGCGCTTTCATGGGAGCGGCGATCATGCCGCGTGAAGTCGCCGTGGCAAGAACGTTCGCGGCTCACTCGTCGCCCCCGACTTTTCCGCGCCCCTCTTTTATTCCTGCGCGGTGTCGCTTGCCGGCGACGAAACGTCGTTTCAGGCCGCGAGGGCGGGCACGAGTCTGGCGGCGCTTTTTTTCGCGTTCGTTCTGGATTTCGAGCTGGGCGGTTTGAAACGCGGCCTCCAGGCGCTCGCAGAGCTCCTGGCGGGCGATCAGGCGGTTCTGCGACTGTGATCGTTCGCGCTGGCAGCGCACCTCGATGCCGCTGGGAATGTGCCGCAGCACTACGGCGGAACTGGTTTTGTTGATCTTCTGGCCGCCAGCGCCCGAACCGCGAATGAACGACTCCTCCAGATCCTCCTCACGAAGGCGGAGTTTCTGCATACGGGTGCGCAAAGTGCTGTCGTCAGGCAGATCGGCCATGGGCGAAGCATCGGGGCAGGGGAGCGCTGCCGCAACTGCCGCGTTTGCATCCGCCGCTCGCCCCGCTATGACTGGACGATGGAAGAATACCACCGCCTGCTGCGCAAAGTGCTCGAACACGGAAGCTACCGTGAGGACCGCACCGGCACGGGAGCCTACTCCGTTTTCGGCGAGCAGAGTCGCTACGACCTCAGCACCACTTTCCCGCTCGTCACCACGAAAAAACTGCACCTGCGCTCGATCATCCATGAACTGCTCTGGTTTTTGAAGGGCGACACAAATGTCGGTTATTTACGTGAAAACAAAGTGACCATCTGGGACGAGTGGGCCGATGAAAACGGCGATCTAGGTCCCGTCTATGGTGCTCAATGGCGTCGCTGGCAGGGGGCGCCGGGAGCGGAGCCGGTGGATCAGATCGCCAAGCTCATCCACGGCATCAAAACGAACCCCTACAGCCGCCGCCACATCGTCAGCGCCTGGAACGTGCCGCACATCGACAAAATGGCGCTGCCGCCCTGCCACTGCCTGTTCCAGTTCTTTGTGGATCGTGGCAAACTAAGCTGCCAGCTCTACCAGCGCAGCGCGGATCTCTTTCTCGGCGTGCCGTTCAACATCGCCAGCTACGCGTTGCTGGTGATGATGGCCGCGCAGGTCTGCGACCTCCAGCCCGGCGAATTCATCCACACCTTCGGCGATCTGCATCTCTACGCGAATCACCTCGATCAGGCGAAGCTCCAGCTCACTCGTGAGCCGCGTGCCTTGCCCGTGATGAAGCTGAATCCAGCCGTCAAAGAGATCGATGCCTTCCGCTTCGAGGATTTCACGCTGGAAGGCTACGACCCGCATCCAGCGATCAAGGCGGAGATCGCGGTGTGAGCAGGGTTCGAGCGTTCAATTCACTTGGTAAGAACCCAGCGAACTCCGATTACTGCCATGATGATGGCCACGATGCCAGTTGGGAAGATCCAATCAGAGATGCTCTTTTCAGTGAAGCTTAGGTAGGCCAGCACAAACAGCCCGCACAGGAGAGTGAAAACGCCAAGCCATTTAGGTGGAGTGTGACGGGCACTCATGCGTTGTGTGGAATACTGTTCAGCGACCCGTCTCAATCATCCGCGCGAACTCCTCGAAAAAGTATTTCGCGTCATGCGGGCCGGGGGCGGCTTCGGGATGGTATTGGACGCTCAACACGGGCGCTTCGCGGTGGCGCATGCCTTCGACGGTGCCGTCGTTGAGGTTGATGTGCGTGACTTCGACGTTGCTGGGCAAGGACGAGGGGTCAATGGCGAAGCCGTGGTTCTGGGCGGTGATGGAAACCCTGCCGCTGCGCAGATCCTTGACGGGCTGATTGCCGCCACGATGGCCGAACTTCAGTTTGAAGGTCTTGCCGCCGTAAGCGTGGCCGAGAATCTGATGGCCGAGGCAGATGGCGAAGATCGGCTTCACGCCGATGAGCTGTTTGATCTCCTTGTGGATGTAATCCAGTGCCGCAGGATCGCCGGGACCGTTGGAGAGAAAGACACCATCGGGATTTTTGGCAAGAACGTCCTTCGCGCTCGTGGTGGCGGGGACGACATCGACGCGGAAGCCGTTCTGACGCAGGCGGCGCAGGATGTTGCGCTTGATGCCGAAATCGTAGGCCACGATGTGATGCTTCGCGCGGGGCAGCGGATGATACACTTCGCCATCAGGTCCGGCTTCACGGTTCTGTGAGGGGCTGGGGATGTCCCAGTCGCGGCTGTCTTTGTCCTCGGGATCCCAGAGGTAAGGCGTCTTGGTGGTCACTTCCTTGACATAGTCGCTGCCTTCCATCGTCGGGCTGTTGGCGGCCATCTTCACAGCTTCTTCAGTGCTGGTGGCAGTCGTGGTGATGACAGCGCGCATCGCGCCACGGGTGCGCAGATGCTTCGTCAAAGCCCGCGTGTCGATGCCCTGGATGCCGGGGATGTTCCACTCCTTCAAATAAGCATCAAGCGACTGTGTGCTGCGCCAGTTGCTCGGCACCTCGCAGAGTTCCTCGATCACGAAACCGCGCACATGGGGCTGGCTGCTTTCGGTGTCGAGCGGGTTGACGCCGTAGTTGCCGATGAGTGGATACGTCATCGTGACGATCTGGCCGCGATAGGAGGGATCGGTCAGAACCTCCTGATAACCGGTCATGGAGGTGTTAAAGCAAATTTCGCCGGTGTGGGCGGCATCGGCGCCAAACGCCGTGCCTTCAAACACTCGGCCGTCTTCGAGAGCGAGGAGGGCTTTCTTCATCAAGGTGCGCCGCTGGTCATAGCCAGAAGGGCGGGGGGTGCAAGGAATGATCGTGTCGTTGTTTTTGCGATCACTTTTCTTCGGCGATCTCCAGACGCGGGAACAACGGCACAGGCGCACCGAGTTGGTGGCCGCTTGGGAGCAGTCCCCACTTCAAATCGCTGACTTTGAGGCCCGCTGGCAATTCCCAGCCGATCTGCGCACGTGCCGTGACCATCGCGGTCGGCATGATCGGATTGAGCAGCACGGTGACATGCGTGAGCGCTTCGGCGAGGTGGTAGAGCACGCTGTCGAGCCGCGCAGCTTGCGCCGGATCTTTGGCGAGCGAGAACGGCTTCGTGCTATCGACGAAGGCATTGGCATGCGTGACGATCTTCCACGCGGCGGCGATGCCTTCGTGGATGTCCCAGCCGTTCATCTTTTCGAGATAAAGCGGCAGGGCCTCTGCGACGGTCTGACGCAGGGCTTGGTTGATTTCGTCATCGTAATCACCGGGCGTGAGCACACCTGCGCGATATTTTTGCGCCATGTTGATCGAGCGATTGAGCAGATTGCCCAGACCACCGGCCAGCTCCTTGTTGTAGCTCATGATGATGCGCTCATCGCTGAAATCGGCGTCGTAGCCGGTGGCGATGTCGCGCATGAGGTAATAACGCAGGCCGTCGGGCGTGAAGGTGTTCGAGAGCACGTTTGGGTCGATCACATTGCCGAGGCTTTTGCTCATCTTGGCCCCTTTCACGTTCCACCAGCCGTGGACGATGAGTTTGGGGATCTGATCGTCGGGGAAGCCGAGCGCGTGCAGCATGATCGGCCAATAAACGGCATGCGCGGGCACCA
>CAMCWM010000073.1 GCA_945882215.1 Akkermansia muciniphila
CAGGGCGACAGACAGGAACAGCGACCGTGAAGAAGTGAGGGGCGGGGTAGGGGGGGGGCTCTCAGCGCAGGTGCGCTACGAAAGAACCTTTTGGAGATCCTCCAACGAGAAACGAAGCTGTCCTCCAGGCAAGCGAAGTGGATGCAACAGATGCTTGCGCACATATCGGTGGAGCGTCGCTCGGCTGATGTTCAGAATTTTACACGCCTGATCGCTGGTGAGGTTGCTAACCACGGACGAGACGCCACTGGAGCTGGGTGTGAGGGAGGCATTCATGGTGCTGAGTGCCTCCTCAATTAGACCTCGAATTATCGAGTGCAACCACGAGCGGTGAAAACTTTGTGTATGTATCGTAAGTGGGAGGATTGATGTATGTATTAAATAGATATTCGTTCCATGAAGCTGGTTAACCGACCTGTTGAAACGTTCTGGATGCTTCGAGTGGACGTGCAGGCTGGCTGGACTGATTGTCCACGTTCATGCTTATAACGTTGCCTGTAGCGCTCAAAAGGCCCGAGAAAACCTTCGGGGTCACCGTCTTCTTCTTGTCTGCATAAAAGGCGCTGGTGATGCGGATATCCGAATGTCGCAAATAACGACTTGCCTCGAAAATTCCGTGTTCACTCGCTACGATGCTGCCGATCTCCTTGCGCATCGTGTGGAGAGGTTTGGTGCCATTGACGCCTTGTTCTCGCAGCCAGGCGTTTACACGTTGGAACACGGCGTTGCACCGGTATGAACGGGATCGCTTTTGGTTCTGTGGCGGATTGGGACTGAGAATGACAAACAGCTCTTTGGGAACCTGTGCTCGGAGCCCTTGGAACAAGGCGCAGGTGTCGGCGTCAAGATCAATCGCCCCGGCAGAATCTTCACTCTTGAGCTGATGATACTCCGTGTTCTCGATGTGCAGCAGCCTCTCGGGAAATCTAAAATTGCGCCACAAAAGGTGGTCGATTTCGGAACGCCGAAGACCGCAGACGAGGGCGAGGATGAGCACCTTGAAAGCCTCCGGGTCCGATGCCGCCAGTTCCGCCTTGCCCCGTGCAAGAATCGCATAGGCATCGACTTTGCTGATATAGCGAAGGGAAGGTGGCTTTTCCATGGGGACATCATCAAAAGGCAGAGTGGTGGGTAAGTCGATCTTTTGCCGGATGAAAGGCAGCAACCTCTTGCCGAAGAGGGCTTTGGCGTTTCTCATCAGGGAATTCGTTGTCACCACTGCTGACCGTCTTTCATTGGCGTTAAATTCGGAGTTCTTGAGGCGGGCATTCTTCCATGCCAGAATTTCGGCGGGCGAGATGCTGTCGAGCCGGACGGAATTGACCTTCTCTCGCCACTCTGCCGTCCCTCCCTTGAACGCATCGAATTTTCTGCCGTTCTGAATCGCCTTCACTTCGGAAACAATCCGGCGCAGGGCTTTGACATAGGCGTCAAGGGACTGGGTTCGTGCATTGGAGCACTGTGTAGCTGCCTCAATGAGATCCCCGACCGTGGCAGGCTTGCGAGTTTCCGAGGAGGGTTTGGGCTTGAACTTTTGCAGTGCGGCAGCCAGTCCGTGGGCCTGAATGAAGCTGTAGATCTCCGCTGCTTTGACGGCGGCACTACGTTTGTTGGGGGTTCCCAAAGGGAACCATTCGCGCTCACCTGCGACTTGAAAGCGTGCGGAGTATTCGGCGCTGTCATGGAGTTGAAGGCGGTTGCCTTGTTGCCAGTAGCGTGCGTCTGCCTTGCTTTCGCCCGCTCGTTTAGAAATGGCCCGCTGAGTGATCGGGCGGGCCATTTGCGGGCCATTATTCGCGCGTATCGGTGATTTCATATGATGCCGGATGCAATGCCATATGCATCACGCAAAGCAATGGAAATCAATGTTGTATGTATAATCAAACGCTAGCAAATCGGCTCATCCATAATCAAACGGAATCATCTATTTGGCAGACTGTAAATCTGCTGGCTTACGCCTACGCTGGTTCGAACCCAGCCCTACCCACCATTTTATAACCAGCGAGTTATGAAAGTTGAGAGTGATCGTTCACCTTGAATTTTTGAGCGTGCCCAGAATGTGTCTGTTTGTTCAGACCAGACTCCGGCTGTCAGGCGATCACTAGCTGGTCGTGGGGTTCTTTCCTGCCAGTTGCTCCGCAAGGGGTATGTGGAAGTTCTCTGCTTCGCGCAGGCCGGTGATATGGCGGCCTTCCAGATGCGCCTGCATGGCATAGATCGCACGGCGGAAGATGAAGCTCTGGTTCGCGCCGCCTCGCGGCATGCTAGCGATGGCGGTCTCACCAAGAAGTAACCGGCGCAGACGCATCGCGGGATGGTCCTGGGTAAGCATCTCGCCAGTGCGGACTCCTTCCAGGAATCGTGCGCACTTGCCCGCGTTGATCTCGTGGTAGAGCACGGCGGCGGCCAGGAATGAGGCTTGGCTGAGGCCGCGCGTGCTTTTGTTGTCGCCCTTCATGAGCTTGATCACCGCGCGGATGTGCTCCGCGTGGCAGTCGAGAGTCTGCTTGACGAGCGAGTCACTGGGCACCACGCCGCTGTCGCTGCGAATCATTCGCCGCGTGAGGCAGGTGGCGATCTCTACCTCCTGGCGGCAGCTTGCCATGCCGGTGAGATAAAGCGCGTCATAAAGGGTGCGGCGGCGCTGGCGGTCCACTTTTTCCTGGCTGGCGGCAGGCAGTCCCAGGGTGATCAGCAGTGGCACCTCCATACCGCTGCGGGCGATGGCATGCAACCGGTGCTGTCCGTCCACCAGAGCGCCGTGATCATCAAAGCCGATGCCGCCGGGGTCAGCCGCCATTCCCCGGCCTTGATCTCGGCGATGTATTTCTGAATGACCTTTTCGGAAATTTTGCGGTTGTGGACATTCCGCTCCAACAACCGCCGGGCGATGGCTGGGGTCACTCGCACCGCCAAAGTGCGGACTCCCGGGATGGCATCGAGTTCCTCCAGATTGACCAGCGGAAAACCGCCATTGAGAACGAAAGTGGGTTTCATCGGAAGGCGCGGGTTGATTGTTTGCCTGGGCGCGATTGTGGAGGGCGGTGGGTGTTGAAGGACCGGTTGTGTGGCATGGTGGGCGGCAGCGGCGGATAGAGCTGGTTTAGCGTCTCTTCCCGCAGCCAGGCCGTCAGAGAGGCGGGGTTGAGTCCCAGATGGTCGGCGATTTGCCGCTTGGTGGCGCCGTCGCGCTGCATGCTGCGAGCCACCGCGAGAAACGCGGCCTTTTCTGCCGGTGTGTATTTGGGAGGAGGAGGCATGGCGTGAGGTTCTGAAAGAAGTCGGTGAAGTTTATCGCAGCACAGAAGCACGGTGGCGGCGGGTCAGCAGCGCCGCGAGTCCGAGGCCCAGCAGGATGGCGCGACCGGGTTCCGGCACCACGGTGATGGTGCCATTGGTGAGAAAGTTGCTGATGTCCCAGAGGCGGCCAAGCGCTGCCAGATCGGGCAGGTCGAACTGGCTGGCATTGTCGCCGCTGCCATCGCGCAAGTTGTCGCCCACGGCAAAAGTACCGCCGAGCACGCCCGCCCAGTCGAGCAGATCAAACGAGGTGCCATGGGCAAAGGCGGTGTCGAACGCGAGGCCGCTGAGGCTGGTGGAAACGACGATCCGCCCGTTCAGGGCGAGGCCGTCGGTGGCGCTGACAAGGATGCGGTCAAAGCTGGCCGCGCCATCAATGTTCAGCGCACCTGTGCTGCCGCTTTGCAGATCCACGGCGGTGAATTTTAGTGTGCCGACGCCGTGTGTGGCCTGCGCGGTGTCACTGCCCGGGGAAAGCACGCTGCCAGTGCCGATGATGACCGATCCGGCGATGTTTCCCGCGCCGCTGTGATGCCCCGCTAGCGTGCCAGTGATCACGCTCACCGCGCCGTTGCCAGTGCCAGAGCCGGTGATGTTGGTGACCATCAGCGTGCCTGCGTTCACCTGGACGGGGCCGGCGTGAGTGTTCGCCGCAGCCAGCATCAGCGTGCCGTCCCCACTCTTGGTCAGCGTGTCTCCGGCTCCACCTGAGATCACGCCGTTCACGGTCAGCGCCGTCGCCGCGTCCGTCCTGATGCTGCCGCCGCCTGTGCCGAGTTGAATGCCGCGGTTGGCATTGAGTGTCATGGTTGCGGTGGTTTGCAGCGTGCTCGCCCCGCCGCGAATGCGCACGTTGTCATTGTCAAAAGCACCCGGCACCGCGCCCAGATTGCCGTCGCTGGAGATTTTCAAGGTGCCTGCGCCCACCGTCGTTCGGTCCGTGTAAGTGTTGTTGGCATTGCTCAGGGTCAGCGTCCCGGTGCTCAGCGCGGATTTGAAGAGCGCTCCCGGTCCTGAAATCACCCCGCTGATTTCGATATCGCCATCACCGCTGCCGCCGAGGTTGAAGTTGCCTGTGGCGGTCATGCTGATGTTGCCGCTGATCAGCAGGCTGCCAGAAGAGGCGTTGATCCGCGTCGCGGCACCTACCGTGATGTCGCCAGCCCATGTATTGGCACCGCCTGAGGAGACCAGCGCGCCCAGGTTGGCCACCGCGCCGTCGCCGGTCAGGTTCAGCGCTTCCGCGCCCACGGTGATGCCGCCAGAGATTTGCAGCGAGGCTCCACTGGCGACTGTCACCCCACCCGCAGTGGTTCCCAGTGCCGTGTTGTTTGAAATGGCGAGCGTGCCCGCATTGACGTTCGTCGTGCTGGTGTAGCTGTTGGCCCCGGACAGCGCCAGTGTGCCCGTGCCTGCTTTGGTCAAACTACCCGCACCAGCAATACTGCCGTCATAGCTTAGTGTGGTGCTGGCGGCGACATCCAACGTGCCGCCAGATGCCCCGAGCGAGAGACCGCGAGTCGATGCAAGTGTCATATCCGTCGTCGTCGCCAAAGTGCCGTCATTGAGTGTGAGCTGTGCCGGAGTCGCGGCTCCTGGAGCCGTGCCCAATCCTGAATCTGCGGCAATACTCAGGACACCGGCGTTGACCGTGGTGCTGCCGCTGTAAGTATTGACGCCAGAGAGGATCAGCGTGCCAGCCCCAGCCTTGGTCAATGTCCCCACGTCTGCCGCGATGCCGCCATAGGTCAGCGTGGTGTTGGCTGCGACATCCACTGTGCCGCCCGAGGCGCCGAGCGAAATGCCGCGATTCGAGTCCAGCGCAAACGTCGCCGTCGTCGCCAGCGTGCCACCATTCAGCGTCAGATGTCCCGTCGTCGCAGTCACCGGCGCGGTGCCCAAGGCGGAGTCTGCGGCGATGCTCAAGACTCCGGCGCTGACCAGCGTGGCTCCGCTGTAAGTGTTGATGCCGGTAAGACTCAATGTGCCTGCGCCGAGTTTGGTCAGGCCGATTGCGTTGGCACCGCTATTCGAGTTCGCGATGATGCTGCCATAAGTGAACGATCCGCCGCTCTCATTCGTGGTGTCCAGGCCCACCCGAGCCCCGTCCTTAAAACCACCGGTGGCAGTGCCCACAGCCAACAATGCGTCGAGATCGGCACTGGTGAATTCCCCTGTGCCTCCAACATTAAATGCGGCTGTGGCTCCGGAGTTCACCATGAGATTCTCGGCAGTCCAGCTCGCCAAGGTGTTGTTATAGAGAGAAACCTGTTTCCCAAACTGCAGCGTGCCGGCATGAATGGTCGTGGTGCCTGTGTAAGTGTTCGTGCCTGTCAAAATTTGGGTTCCCGCCCCTGATTTGCTCAACGACAAAGTGGCGGGGCTTGCGCCATTGGCATTTCTGATGGCGGTGCCGGATGAATAATTCTGCGTGTTGGTGATGGCTAAAACAGCCGTGACGGTGCCCGTAGTGTTGGAGGTGTAAATCGTTCCGCCCGCCCCGTTCAAGCCAGTGATATTGGCGATGGATGAAGTTTTGGTGCCTCCTGTGGGGTAGTTGTTTAGATACACTATTCCTGTCCCGCTCACGTTGAGAAGACCTAATTGATAAGCATTATCAGCACCGTCCACCACATTCAAAATCAAGGAGCCGGCGGTCACTGTTGTTGTGCCAGTCACATTGAGTCCTCGTATGGAATTATTCCCGCTGTTTGATGTCGAACCGAAACCCAAAGAGCCTGCCACATTGATGTCAACAACCTGAACGAGCAGCCCCCCGGATACGGTTCCATTTCTAAACACCATTGTCCCGCTCGAGGCGCTGCTGGTAATCGTGTGTGCGGTAATTGTCGCCGGTGTGGTGGCGGTTCCCAGAATATCCCAGCGCCGCGAGCCGGCAAGTTTGGTCAAGCTGTTGACTGTTCGGTTCCCGCCAAGCACCATGTTTACCGTGCCGGTGTTATTCAGTTGAAAGAAGATGTTGTCACCCGTTGCCGGCCCTCCTGCCGGGGCGTTTGGACTCCAATTGGTGGAATCAACCCAATTGAGTGTGCCAGTTGGGATGAGGGGGGCCGCAATCCAAGTATAGTCCTCAGCCCTGGCGGCGGCTCCATTGAGGAGCAACCAGAGCATGACCATGGTGCCGCCAAGCCTGCCTTGTGAGAGTGTAGGATTGCATGTCTTCATAAACTTGATTTGTGATGAATTGAATTCACTGCCATCTCATGCTCTTATGCTGTGCCACCTGCTGCTGCTAACAAGCCATCAACCTTGGCGATATTTAGGAACCAAGATTGTGTGTCACGATGTCGTCAGATTGGTGCAAAAGGGTCAGATGAGACACGTCTTCAGCCTGGAGACTGAGGGCCATAAGTTCAGCGGCGGCGACGTGTCAGCAGCGCCGCGAGTCCGAGGCCCAGCAGCAGGGCGCGACCGGGTTCCGGCACCACGGTGATGGTGCCATTGGTGAGAAAGCTGCTGATGTCCCAGAGGCGACCCAGCGCGGCCAGATCTGGCAGGTCGAACTGGCTGGCGTTATCACCGCTGCCATCGCGCAAGTTGTCACCCACGGCAAAAGTACCGCCGAGCACGCCCGCCCAGTCGAGCAGATCAAACGAGGTGCCATGGGCGAAGGCGGTGTCGAATGCACCACCACTGAGGCTGGTGGCAACGACCAGCCGCCCGTTCAGTGTGAGGCCGTTGCTCGCGCTGACGAGGACGCGGTCAAAGCTGGCCGCGCCATCAATGTTCAGCGCCCCCGTGCTGCCGCTTTGCAGGTCCACGGCGGTGAATTTGAGCGTGCCGACACCATGCGTGGCCTGCGCCGTGTCACTGCCAGGAGAAAGCACGCTGCCCGTGCCGATGATGACCGATCCGGCGATGTTGCCCGTGCCACTGTGATGGCCCGCCAGCGTGCCGGTGATCACACTCACGGCACCGCTGCCGGTGCCTGAACCGGTGGTGTTCGTGACCATCAGCGTGCCGGCGTTGACCTGCACCTGGCCGACATAAGTGTTCGCCGCAGTCAGCACCAGGGTGCCTGCGCCGTTTTTTGCCAGGATGTCCAGTTCAGGGTCAGTGGTGCCGGGAGAGATGCGGCTGTTGACGGTGAGGGTCGTTCCCACGTCTGTGTGGATCGCGCCACCGCCGTGGCTGATGGTGATGCCGCGATTCGTGCTGATGGACATGTCCGCGGTGGTTTGCAGCGTGCCGCCGCTGCGGATGCGCAGTTTGACCGAGGAAAACGAGGCTGGAGTGGCGCCCAGATTGCCCTCGGTGGAAATTTTCAGCGTGCCTGCGGCGATGGTGGTGTGGTTGGTGTAGGTGTTGTTGGGATTGCTGAAGGTGATGGTGCCGCCGCCCACGGAAGATTTAAAGATTTGCAGACCGCCGGAGATGACGCCGCTGATCTCCATGTCACCCGCGCCGCCGATGTTCAAGTTGCCGGTGCCATTGGTGATGATGTCGCCGGTTATGAGAAGGCTGCTGCCTGCTGCCGCATCGATACGAGTGGCACCTGCGGTCACGGTGATGTCACCGCCCCAGGTGTTGTTGCCGCTGAGGTTTTGCAGCGCACCGATTCCAGCAACAGCGCCATCGCCTGTGAGGGACAGCGCTTCATCACCGACGGTGATGTCACCCGACAACTGCAAAGTGGCGAGGTTGGCGACCGTCACCCCGCCCGCCACCGTTCCCAGCGCCATGTTGTTCGAGATGGCAAGCGTGCCCGCATTCACGTTCGTCGCGCCGGTGTAACTGCTAGCCCCGGAGAGGGCCAGCGTGCCCGTTCCCGTCTTGGTGAGACTGCCGGAATCAGCCATGATGCCGCCGTAGCTCAGCGTGGTGGTGTCGGCGACATCAAAAGTGCCGCCGGATGCGCCGAGTGACACACCACGGTTCGCATCCAGCGTGAAGCTGTCGGTCGTGGCGAGTGTGCCACCATTGAAAGTGAGGTGTGCCGGGGTCGCAGTTGGCGGCGCAATGCCCAATCCTGAATCCGCACTGATGCTCAAGACCCCGTCATTGATTGAAGTGCCGCCGCTGTAAGTATTGACGCCGGAAAGGATCAGCGTGCCGGTGCCGAGCTTGGTCAGGCCCAGTGCGTTGGCACCGCTGTTTGAGTTCGCGATGACGCTGCCATAAGTGAACGAGCCTCCGCTCGCATTGGTGGTGTCCAGGCCCACCCGTGCCCCGTCCTTAAAACCACCAGTGGCAGTGCCCAGCGCCAGCAATGTGTCGAGGTCGGCACTGGTGAATTCCCCCGTTCCTCCAATATTAAAAGCGGCTGTGGCTCCGGAATTCACAATGAGGTTCTCGGCAGTCCAGTTCGCTAACGTGTTGTTATAAAGCGACACCTGTTTCCCAAACTGCAGCGTCCCAGCATTGATGGTCGTGGTGCCGGTGTAGGTGTTGGCTCCGGTGAGGATCTGAGTTCCAATGCCAGATTTGCTGAGCAGAAGTGTGCCGCCGTGATCGGTGCTAACTCCATCACGCAGAACCGTGGCGGAGCTGTGGTCAATGGAGTTGTTGATTGCCAGAGTCGCCACATTGCCGGTTTGGCTCAAGGCGAGATTCGCCTGAACGAAGCCACCGCTGCCGCTCAGACCGCTGACATTGGCGGTAGTAGATGCTTTGCCAGTGGGAGCATTCGCCAGGGTCACGACACCGCTGCCACTGACATCGAGAAGACCGAGTGAAAAGCTGCTGCCTGCGGCATTGACGACGTTCAGTCGCAGGAAACCCGTGCCGGAAACGCTTGTGGTCCCGCTGACTGACAGACCTTTCTGCAGATTGGAGGACGAGTTCGAGGTGGTGCCAAAGTACAGCCCGCCTCCTGATGTGACACTGATGTTGGTTGCGTTCACCTGAAGACCTCCACCTCCGCTGCCGTCAAGGAACGCCATGTTGTTTGTGGCGATATTGATGTTGTTTACGTTCAAGGTGCTCAACGCTGCGGCATTGCCGTTGATGTTCCATCGGTTCGCCACGGTCTTGGTGAGATCGTTGATCGTTCGCGTCGTGCCGAGGAGTCTCACCGTCGCGCCACTTGCGCTGATAAGCGTGGCATCAATGTTGTCGCCATCTCCTGGAACCCCGTCGGGCGTCCAGATGGTGCTCGTGGACCAATCATGGGTGCCGCTTGCAGGATTGAAGATGTAGTCGGTCGCCACAGCCGACATCGGCACTGCCAGCATCAAGGAGGTGATCACAAGAGCCATGGCGTCGCCAGGATGGTGCTTTGAGAGCTGTTCACTGAAGGATTTCATAAGCGAATGGTGTTGAGAAAAACTCATTGACCTGTCTCACGTCGCTCATGTCGTGCCACGACACCGCACCAACAAGGTGCAAGCATTGGCATCATGTGATGACCAGATTTTCAGACCTTCACGCCATGCATTGGTGCTCATATGTTACCAATGCTATGACGATGGCTGGCGGCGGCGGAAGGCGTTCTATTCGCACCCTCATGCATTCCATTCTCATCATCGGCTGCGGCAGCATTGGCGAGCGACACCTGCGCTGCTTTCAGAAAACCGGACGCTGTTCCGTCTCCGCCTGCGATACTAATCCAGCGCTGCTCGCCGCCATGAAAAACGGCTACGGAGTGCCCGTCTTTGCGTCTGTCGACGAGGCTCTGTCAAAGTCTCGGTTCGATGCCGTCGTGATCTGCACGCCCGCGCATCTGCATCTGCCGATTGCGATGAAGGCGCTGTTCCTAGGCCTGCATGTGCTGATCGAGAAACCGCTGGCGATCGACACGGTGCTCGTTTCACAAACACGGGAGGCACTCTTTCAATCGCAGCGCTTTCTCGGTGTGGCTTATGTGTATCATTTCATGCCGTGGATCGGTGCGGCGCGTGCATTTCTCAGCAGCGGTGAGATTGGCAAGGTTCTTCACGCCAGCAGCACGGCGGGCCAGCATTTCCCCACCTTTCGCCCGGCCTATCGCGAGACCTACTACGCGCGGCATGAGCACGGTGGTGGCGCCATCCAGGATGCGCTGACGCATGTGGTGAATGTGGTGGAGTGGCTCATCGGACCCTGCACACGGGTCTTTTGCGATGCAGCGCATCAAGCGCTGGAAGGCGTGACGGTGGAAGACACGGTGAACATCGCCGCCAGACATGGCAATGTGCCGGTCAGCTATGCCATGACTCAGTTTCAGGCACCCAATGAGAACACGATCCTCATCAATGGCGAACGCGGCAGTGTGAAAATCGAGACCCATCAGCAGCGCTGGGGTTTCATGAAGCACGGCGAGAAAGACTGGATCTGGCAGCGGACACCGCCGCTGGAGCGCGACACTCTTTTCACTGCGCAGGCGAATGCCTTTCTTGATGGCATTGAAGGCAAGACCACGCCGCTCTGCACCTTTGAAGAAGCCGTGCAGACGCTCAAATTCAACACTGCCGCTCTGAAATCCGCCGAAACTGGAACTGTCATGCCGCTATGAACCGAGAACCTCAAAATGCGAACCGAGAGCAAGGCTGCGCGGCCATCTCAGGGCTGATATGCTTTTCCTACCTCCACTATCCCGCCCTCATGAAACGACTCCTCTACCCACTCCTGCTCGTGACTTTGTTCACCAGCGTCAAGGCCGCCGATGATCCTCGCATCGCCGCTCGCAAACTCGCCCGTGAGGAGGCTGTGCAGACAGCTTGTATCAACAGAGTGCTGTCCCGCGAGATGCCGGACGAGCTGAAAGCCTTGCCGGTCTTTGGCGAGATCATCTGGACGGTGAAGGAGCTGCCATTCATTGCGAAAGGCCCGCATGGCGGCGTCAGCGGTGCGGGCATGGTCGAGGTGGATGGAAAGATCTACTTCGCAGGCGGCTTCATTCCTGAGGGTGATGGCACCCAAGACACCGCCTGCCGCACCTCGCGCTGGGCACACTGCTACGATCCGCAGACGGACCAGTGGACACCTCTTCCCGACCTCCCCGCGAGGCGTGAATACACACGCTCCATTGCCACCCAGGATGCTTTTTATGTGCTGGGTGGTGGCGCGCAGGAAAGACCCTTCAAGGCTTCTGCCGAGGTTTACCGTCTGGATGTGACCAAGACGCCGCTGGCCTGGCAAACAGCACCGGCACTGACAGTGCCAGTCACTCATATGGCGGCGGATCGTGTGGGCAGCTTAATGATCGTGGCCGGTGGAAACAACTACGACTTCGCCGAGAAAGGCTACAGCCGGAAAACCATCCAGGGCATCACGAACGTCCTCGATCTCACGAAGCCCGATCAAGGCTGGAGGCAGCAAGCGCCCATCCCGGGAAGTCCGCGTGGCTGGAGCGCTTCCGCGGTCCTGGGTGACAAGTTTTACATGCTCGGCGGCGTGACGTGGAATGAGAAAGGACGCCAGCGTCTGCAGGAGACACTGAGATACGATCCCGCGAAGAATGAATGGAAGCGCCTGGCTGATTTCCCCTTTCAGATCTCCGGCTGGGAGGGCGATGCCTATGCGGGCCGCTACATCATCGCGGTCGGCGGCGCTGGTGCCCGCTGGAATGATGTGCCCTTTGTTTATGACACGCAGGAGAATCGGTGGCTGCGCAGCACGAGTCCGCTGCCACCTGGCGGTGTCTTCAATGATCCGGGTGTCTGCATCATCGGTGACACGATCTATGTGGCTGGCGGCGAAGGCGCCGGCGGCAGCCATTTCAACCACTTTCTTGTCGGCCGGATCAAACCACGCACCACACCTGCCGCAGCGGTCGTGGAGTCCAAGGTGGTCAAGCCCGTCAACATCGCTTCGCGCTGGGAGCTGTTTGTCGATGAATACCTCGTCGCCGAGAAAAACGGTGTCGCCTTGAAGCTGCATGAACCGGTGAAGCGTGAGGTCGTGCTCACTACCGATCAACCCTGGGAAGGGCCGACCTGCGGCTACTTCTCGGCCATTCAGGATGGCAAAAAAGTGCGGCTCTACTATCGCGGCTCGGCGGAAGGCTCAGATCATTCGGCAGATCAGGTCACCTGTGTTGTTGAGAGTAATGATGGCATTCATTTTTCTCGTCCCAAGCTTGGTCTGATCGAAGCAGGCGGCACCAAGGACAACAACGTCATCTGGCGTGGTGTGGAGTCGCACAACTTCGCCGCGTTTCTCGACACCAACCCCAAAGCGAAGCCCGACGAGCGCTACAAAGGCCTCGGTGGCGTGAAGGAACCCGGCAAGAACTGGATGACCGGAGAGACTCCCGGTGGCCTCTACGCCTTCGCCTCGCCTGATGGCCTGCGCTGGCACAAGATCAAGCCCGAGACGGTCATGACGAAAGGCGCGTTTGACTCACAAAACGTCGCCTTCTGGGATGCTCCTCGAAAGCGCTACGCCAGCTACACCCGCATCTTCACCAACAAGATTCGCGACATCCAAAGCAGCCATTCCTCCGACTTCCTGTCCTGGAGCGATGCCACATTGAACCGCTACGCCGCCGATGTGCAGCCCGAGCACTTCTACACCTCCGCCACGGTCCCTTGCCCTGGTGCGCCGCATCTGATGCTTTCATTCCCGAAGCGCTATGTCGTCACGCGGCAAAAGATCACGGAGCACAAGTTCAAAGGCGTCTCCGATGCCGTCTTCATGAGCAGCCGCGACGGTGTGAACTGGAGCCGCGCCTTCCGCGAAGCCTGGGTGCGCCCCGGCACCGATCCCAAGAACTGGACGGACCGCAATCAGATGACTGCCGCCGGCATCATCGAAACCGCGCCCGATGAATGGTCACTCTACGTCAGTGAGCACTACCGCAGCGCCGACCACCGCATGAGGCGCGTGACCGTGCGCAAGCAGGGCTTCGCCTCCATGCACGCCGATGCCAAAGGCGGCGAGTTCACCACCAAGTCTCTCACCTTCACCGGCAGCCACCTCATCCTCAATTACGCCACCTCCTCAGCAGGCTCCGTGCAGATCGTCGCGCTCGACGAAACCGGCAAAATCCTCGCCACCATGCCCGAACTCTACGGCGACGAACTCGAAGCCAAAGTGCTCAACGTTTCCGCTTTCAAAGATCAATCCATCCGCCTCCGCGTGAAGCTGAAAGACGCTGATCTGTATGCGCTGCGGTTTGCGGATTGATGCACAACCAAGCGATCACCTCACCATGCGCTTACTCATCGTCATCCTGTTCCTGACCAAAGTCCTGCACGCAGATGAGCCGCAGGTGAAGGTTTCCGAGACCAAAATCATCTCCCAGCAGCCACACTTTTACCACGGCTGGCCCACGTTGGCACGGCGTGCGAATGGTGATCTCATCGTGGTCTATTCGGGTGGTCGTGAGTTTCACGTCTGCCCGTATGGTCGCCAGGAAATGATCACCTCACGCGACAACGGTCAAACCTGGACCCTGCCGCGTGTGCTGGCGGACAGCGCGATTGATGACCGCGACTCGGGCGTGCTGGAGACAAGCAAGGGCACGCTGATCGCGACGATGTTTAACTCGTTCGCCTACCAGATTCACATGAACGCACCTGAGCGGCTGTTGAACACGACCTTTGGCAAAGAAACCCCGGCGATGCTGAAGCGCTGGCACACGATGGATGACGCCACCACCCAGGCGCAGAAGGAGGCGGAAACCGGCTACTGGATGACGCGCTCGACGGATGGCGGGGTGAACTGGTCGCCGCGTTACCGCGTGCCCGGCTACAGTCCGCATGGGCCGATCAATCTGCTCGATGGCCGACTTTTCTATGCCACCTCGAATGGCAAGAAGGCCATCGCGTATGTTTCGGAGGATGATGGCCTGACTTGGAAGTCGCTCTCCGAGATGCCGGTGCGAGCGGGTGAGCTTCATGCGGTTCAAGCCAAGGACGGCACGATCATTGTGCAGGTGCGTGACAAGCTCGTCATTGACAAAAAGACGCAGCAGAACACCTCGCAGATTATCTCGACCGATGGAGGCAAGACGTGGACGGAGAAGCAAAAAGTGGCCGATGGCTTCCCCTCGCATCTCATCCGTCTGCGCGATGGCACGCTGGTGATGACTTACACATGGAGGCAGGAGCCGTTTGGCATCCGGGGCAAGTTCAGCATCGATCATGGCCGCCACTGGTCGGAAGAATTCATCCTGAGCGATGACGCCGCCAACTGGGATCTCGGCTACCCGAGCAGCGCCGAACTCGCAGACGGCGAGTTGCTCACCGTCTGGTATGAAACACCCAAAGACGCTCACAAAGCCGTGCTCATGCAGGCCCGCTGGACCTTGAACCGCTGACTCAACACAACTTTCATGAAACACACTCTCATGCTTCTCGGAATCGCTCTTGCCCTCACGCAAACCACTTTCGCGGCGGATCAGGCCAGCGTCATCGAGACGAAAACCATCAGCCAGCAACCGCAGTATTACCAGGGCTGGCCCACGCTCATGCGCAAGCAGGATGACACGCTCATCGTCGTCGTTTCAGGCGGACGTCATGGTCATGTGTGCCCCTTTGGCCGCGTGGAGATGATGACCTCGCGTGATGAAGGCAAAACCTGGACCTTCCCACGCACCATCCTCGACACCGATGTGGATGATCGCGATGCCGGCGCTCTGGAGACACCCAAAGGCACGCTGCTGGTCACCACTTTCACCTCCACCGCCTACGAGATCCAAATGAACCTCCTGAAGGAGGGCAAGACCTCGAACTTCGTCAATGCCGGGACTCTCCCGGCCTGGATCGCCGCTCATGCTCGGCTCACGGATGAGCAGCGCAAAACACAACCCGGTGAATGGCTCGTGCGCTCCACGGACAACGGCCTCACTTGGTCGCCACCGATTCCCACTCGCGTCAACAACCCGCACGGACCCACCGTGCTGGCAGATGGTCGCCTGCTCTATGTCGGCAAGGAACTCTGGAACGAGAAGAAGCGCATCGGAGCCTGCGAGTCCACGGACGACGGCCTCACCTGGCGCTGGATCGGCGACATCCCCACACGCCCCGGTGACAATGCGACGGATGAGTATCATGAGCTGCATGCCGTGCAGGCGAAAGGCGGGCGCATCATCGCCCACATTCGGAATCACGCGAAGAAGAACGCCAAGGAGACGCTGCAAACCGAGTCGGATGATGGAGGAAAAACCTGGAGCGTTCCGCACAGCATCGGCGTCTGGGGCTATCCCTCGCATCTGCTCAAGCTGCGTGTTAGCACGCTGTTCATGAGCTACGGTCACCGCCGCGCTCCCATCGGCAATCAAGCTCGTGTCAGCCGCGACAATGGTAGCACCTGGTCCGAGGCGATTATTGTGTCGGAAGACGGCACCAGCGGCGATATCGGCTACCCCAGCACCGTTGAACTGGCCGACGGCTCACTGCTCACCGTTTGGTATGAGCATCTGAAGGACAATAATAACGCCGTGCTGCGTCAGGCCCATTGGAAACTGCCGAACTAAGCCATGAAAGGCATTCTCCTCTATCTCTACACGTTCACACTCTGTGCCGCAGCAGAGCAAACCCTGCTCTTCGTAGACGATCATGACATTCTGTATCGTCCCGCGACGAGGCGCGTGCTGCATCAACCCGTGCGCCACGAGGCGAATCCTCTGCTCACCGGGCCATCGCTCAAGCATCAGGTTGCGTATTGCAGCGTGTATCGCGATCCCGCGACGGGCCGTTACCAAATGTGGTATCAGATGACGGGCGCGGGCTGCGTGGTCTGCTACGCGGAGTCTAAGGACGGCATCGCATGGACGAAGCCCAATCTCGACATCCTCACTTTCAAAGGCATTCCTGACCGCAATGTGGTGCTCACCAGCAGTGATCACTACGACGCCTCCGTCGTCGTCGATGCTCCAGGAGGCGACCTCGAGCGGCGCTACAAAATGGCCTACTGGTCTATCCCCGAACCGGAAGGTGTGCCTGTTGATCCCAAAGAACCGCGTGGCCGCAATGGCGGCATGTATGTCGCCTTCTCACCCGATGGTATCCATTGGACGAAGCTTCCCGGCCCGGTGCTGCGCGGAAATTATGGCCGCATCACCGATCCGCCCTTCGTCGGAGATGAGAAGCCGCTCGGCCTGCTGAACTCCGTCAGCGATGTCATCGACGCGACCTACGATCCCGTGCGGAAGAAGTATGTCGTCATCGCCAAAGGATGGATTGATGGCCCTGATGGTCGCACTTTCTGGAAGCGCTCCGTCGTCCGCACCGAGAGCGATGATTTTATCCAATGGAGCCCCGCACAGTTCGTCATGGCCCCCGATGAGCACGACGGCCTGCGCCCCGGTGCGTATCCCGGCACACGTCAAGGTGTGCAGCTCCACAGCGCGCCCGCCTTCGTATATCAAGGCGTCTGGTTCGGCCTCATCCAGCTCGCTGATTTCGAAACGCACGGCCAGCAGCCTGTCGAGCTCGCCCTCAGCCGCGATCACGGCTTCACCTGGTCGCGTCCGTTCCGTGACACGATGTTCATTCCCGTCGGCAAGCCGGACGCCTTCGACACCGCCCGCATTTGGAGCAATGCCACGCCCGTCGTGCTGGAGAACGAAATCCGCTTTTACTTCGGCGGCGCGGAGAATCCATGGGGCTTTGGCGGATCCGAATCCGAATGGGGATCGAAAAAGAAGCTGCCCAAAACCGGCATCGGACTCGCCACGCTGCCGCTGGATCGTTTCGCCGGCCTGAAGCCACTGGATCGCATTGGCCAGATCACGCTCAAGCCGCGCTCTTTGGCAGGCGTGAACAGCATCACAGTCAACACCGCCGCCGTGAAAGCCGCGGTGCGTGTCGAACTGCTCGATGCCCAAGGCTACCGCCTCCCCGGCTTCACCAAAACCGAAGCCGTCCCCATCACTGGCGATCACCTGCGCCATCGTGCCACCTGGAAGGAAGCTGACCTTTCCAAACTCCCCGCAGGAGAAATCATGATCCGCCTCCACCTCGACCGCGCGGAAGTCTTTGCCATCACACTCAACTGAACCCAATCATGAAAATCGGCATTCTAAGCCTCCTTATTTGCGCGAGACTTCACGCCGCTGATCGCACGATCCTCTTCGTCGATGATGAGGACATTGTGTATCGTCCCGGCACGATCAGGCGGGTTGTGGAATTCAAACGGCACTCGCCTGCTCCCGTCATCGCACCGGACAAGCCTTGGGAGGCCATGCTTGGCTGGACGAGCGTGTATCGCGATCCGAAAACAGGGAAACATCAGCTCTGGTATCAGGCTTATCAGGAGCGGCGTGTGGAGGACAAGGTGATGAAAAACGTGGTCTGCTACGCGGAGAGCATGGATGGCATCACCTGGACGAAGCCGAATCTCGGGCTGTTTCCCTTCTATGAGATCAAGGACACCAACATCGTGCTCATCGGCGTGCGCGGCGGCTATGGAGAGCGCTACTGCAACAGCGTGGTCTTTGACGAGCACGATCCTGATCCGATGAAGCGCTACAAGATGGCCTACTATGACTGGGCGCCTAAAGAGGGTGCGGACGGCGTCTCTGGCACTCATGTGGCCTTCTCACCTGACGGCATCCATTGGACGAAGCACGCGGGCGGTATTGTTTCGAAGTGTTCGTTTGGCAGCAAAGGCTTGGAGCTTCCTTTTGCCGATGAGGACGGGTATGTGGAGACGCCGCAGAAAAACGGCACGCTGCGCCGTGCCTGGCGCTCGCCGCTGTGCATGTCTGATGCGTTGGATGTGTTCTACGATCCTCGCCACGAGGCATTCGTGGCCTACGGCAAGATGTGGACGCCGTGGCCGGATGGCACGCTGGCGTGGAAGCACGCGATGGGCCGCATGGAGAGCAAGGACTTCATTCATTGGAGCAAGTCGGAGCTCATCACCACGGTGAATGATCGCGATGCGCCGCAGCTCGAGTTCCACACCTCGCCTGTGTTCACCTACAACGGCATGTATTTCTCCCTGAACCAGATTCTTGACCGCTCGGTAGGCTATATGGACGCGGAGTTCATGTGCAGCCGCGATGGCTTCCGCTGGGATCGAAGCCTACAGGGCAGCTTTGCGATTCCTCGCGGTGCGCCGGGGCGTTTCGATGCCGGGTCAGTCATTACAAATGGCACGCCTGTCATTCTCGAAAAGGAAGTGCGCTTCTACTACGGTGGCTATCGCGGCACAGCCATCGGCGGCGTGGGTTTGAATGAGCAAAAGCTCGGTGGCAAAGACTACCACAGCGGCGTCGGCCTCGTCACCACCCCGCGAGATCGCTTTGCCGCCATCACCATCAATCCCGACTCGCCCGTGAAGGCGCAGAAGAAGGATAAGCCAAAGCTCGTGAACACCATTGGCAACGTGACGCTCAAGGCTCGCGATCTCACGGGCGTGAAGTCCATCGCGCTCAATGCGGATGCTTCCAAAGGCTCCGTGCGGCTCGAAATTCTCAATGAAGATGGGTATCGGCTGCGTGGCTTCACCAAGGATGATGCGGTGGCGTTGAAGGCTGACGACATCAGCCTCGAAGCAGCGTGGAAGGAAAAGAAGATCAGCGATCTGCCACCAGGGAAATACATGCTGCGTGTGCATTTGGAGAAGGCTGACCTGTTTGCCATAACGCTCAAATAATCTGCCATGAGACTGCTGATTGCTCATCTTTTCCTCACAATGTCCAGTCTTCTGGCGCAAGGCGTGGCATTGCCGGAGCCGACCTTTCGAGACGCTGGCTACGGTCCGCATGAACGCCACAAGCTGGACGTGTGGCTGGCGAAATCTGACGCTGTCACGCCGCTGGTCATCTTCATTCATGGCGGTGGCTGGGCAGGTGGAGATAAGAAGGATGTGCCGCCCAAGCTCGTGAATTTCATGCTCGCGAAGGGCGTGTCCGTGGCCTCGATCAACTACCGCTACAGCATCATCGCTCCGCTTCCTGCGCCCGTGCATGATGCGGCTCGCGCCGTGCAGTTCCTTCGCAGCAAGTCGGTCGAGTGGAAACTCAATCCACAACGCTTCGGTGCATACGGCATTTCTGCGGGTGCCACGACATCACTCTGGCTCGCCTGTCACGATGATCTGGCGAATCCGGACAGCAAAGACCTTGTCGAGCGTGAATCCAGCAGGCTTCAGGCCGCAGTTGGCATGTCGCCGCAAACCTGTCTGGAGCCGGCGGTCATCACGGCATGGATGGGGGATCAGGTGTTGCAGCATCCCATGATCGCCCGGGCTGTTGGCGCGAAGAAGCTGGAAGAGGTGAAGAAGCCGAGAGCGGAGTGGGTCAGGCTGCTGAGTGAGTTTTCTCCGATCACACATGTAAGCGCCGATGATCCGCCCGTTCTAATTTCGAATCCCCGTGTTGATCCGCTGCCTGCTACTTCACCCGGCAGCGCCATTCATCATGCCTTGTTCGGCATGAAGTTTCAGGAGAAAGCCGCTGCTGTGGGTGGAAGCTGCATTTTGCGCATTGAAGAACAGGCCACGGCGGCAACGCCCAAGCCCGAGGAATTTCTGCTGACGCATCTGCTCAAGCCGTCATCTGGCGTCAATCAGTGACCAGAGCACCAGCCTTGTTGGCCATTCTCCAGGAGACCAAGATAACCGCCAAGACCAGCACATGAAATCATCGGCCCGCCCAATCGCCTTCATCGGCACCTTGCTGTGTTGTCTTGAGATGAGCACGTCTCATGCGGAGGTCCGGCTGCCTGCGCTGTTCTCGGATCACATGGTTTTGCAGCAAGATGCGGCAGCCCCCGTGTGGGGCTGGGCAGCGGCGGGTGAGCAGATCACGGTCTCCATCGACGGTCAGACGAAAACAACGACGGCGGGTGCCGATGGCCGATGGCAGGTGAAGCTTGATCCTTTGAATAGCAGCGAACCTTTGGGAATGACGATCAAGGGCACGAACACAATCACGATCAAAGATGTGCTGGCGGGTGAAACATGGCTGTGTGCCGGACAGTCGAACATGGTGATGACGGTCAGCGCCTCGAAGGACTATGAGAAGGAGCGCGAGGCCGCAAAGCTGCCGCAGATCCGCATGTTCACCGTGGCGGATGACCGTGCGACTTCGCCACAAAGCGATTGCCATGGCTCCTGGATCGTTTGTTCGCCGGAGACGGTGGGAGCCTTCTCGGCGGTGGCGTTTTACTTTGGACGTGAGTTGCACCAGCGCCTGGGCCGTGCGGCGGGGCTGATCAATTCTTCTGCTGGCGGCACCCTGATCGAGTCCTGGCTCGATTTGGAAACGCAGCAGCAATGCGCCGAGTTGAAGCCCTTTTTTGCGCAGCGTGATCGTTTGATGGCGGCCTTTGATCGTGCAGCGGCGGAGAAAAACTACGAGGCCGCGATGATAAAGTGGAAGCTGGCAGTGGAAAAGGCGCGGGCGGACAAGCTGCCGCTGCCGAAACAGCCGAGTCATCCGTATGGCAGCCACCTGGGCACGATGGATGTGGGCGGCTTGTTCAATGGCAAAATCGCGCCGCTCATCCCTTATGCCATGCGTGGAATCGTCTGGTATCAAGGCGAGAGCAACTGCACACCCGAGCGCTCGCCATTCTACGAGACCCAGATGCGCTTGCTCGTCACGGACTGGCGCGTGCGTTGGGGCAGCGAACTGCCCTTTGCCTGGGTTCAACTGCCGAATGTGCGGAAGACGCCCAGCTATGCCGACATCCGCGAGGTGCAGATGAAATGCCTCGACCTGCCAAAGACTGGCATGGCGATCACCATCGACATCGGCGAGTCGCGCGACTTGCATCCGAAGAACAAACAGGATGTGGGCCGACGCCTCGCGCTGTGGGCCTTGGGCACGGTGTATGGAGAGAAGGTTCCCGCCATCTCCGGGCCATTGTTCACCCAGCATGAGGTGCTCGGCAGTGAAGTCGTGCTGCACTTCCGCCACACTGAGGGCGGACTGATGGCTAAGGGCGGTGATCTCAAAGGCTTCCTCATCGCAGGAGAGAATCGCGCCTGGAAACCCGCTGTGGCTCGCATTGAAGGCGATACGCTGATCGTCTCCGCACCCAACGTGCCGCAGCCCGTGGCCGTGCGTTATGCGTGGGCCGCTGATCCTGTCTGCAATCTCTTCAACGGTGCAGGCTTGCCCGCTTCGCCCTTCCGCACAGACGATTGGGAGACAACAACTCCAGCCACCAAGCCTTGAACCCCCATTTCATGCCCATCGCCGCCCAACTCGAAGAACTCCGCGACTTCGACACGCCCCTGCTTGCCAACACCATCGGCTACATCAGCCCGGTGCCGCCGCATCAATACTACCTCAGCGGCGAGATTCAGTCCGTCACGCCACCTCTCGGCCCAACGATTGGCGTGGCCTTCACGGCGGAGATCGACAGCAGCACGCCGGGCGAGCCGGGCGACACGGAGCTTTACTGGAAGCTGCTGGAAATGATGCGCCAGAGCAGCCTGCCGAGCATTCTGGTGGCCAAGGCGGTTGGCTCACGCCCCGAGCATGAATGCATGATCGGCGATGGCATGGCGAAAACCTTGTTCTCCGTCGGCTGCGTCGGATTGGTCAGCGACAGCCGCGTGCGTGACATCGCGGGCATCATGACCACGCCATTCGCCGTGTATTGCCGAGGTCGAGCCGTGCATCACGAGGTGCTGCGCTTTCGCTTCATCAACCGGCCCGTGGAGGTCGGTGGCGTCATCATCACGCCCGGCGAGGTCATTCACGCGGATCAGAACGGCGTCATCCGCATCCCGCCCGATTGCATCCACGATCTGGCAGGCTACGCGATCAAGAACCGCGCCTTCGAGCACGAGGCGCACATGTTCCTGCGCCGCACCGACAAATCACCCGCCGAAAAGCGCGCGCACGTTCAGGCGCTCGTGCAGAAATACGGCTTCAACGACTGCGTCAGCGGCGCAGCACCCTCCAAATCATGAACACACACTCTCTTCTCACCCTACTGCTCAGTTGTTCCAGCCTGCTGGCCGCAGAGCGCACCATCCTCATGGTCGATGATCATGAGGTGCTCTACCGCTCCGGCACACGGCGCTTCATGAATGCGCCCGTGCGTCATGCGCAGAATCCGCTCATCGCCGAGGTAAAGCCGTGGGAGCTGACCATCGGCTGGACCAGCGTGCATCGCGACGCGAAGACGGGCAAGTATCAGCTCTGGTATCAGGGTTACGGCGGCAAGCGCGCGCAGATCAAGACGCATGAATGCGTGGTGTGCTATGCCGAGTCGGATGACGGCATCACGTTCACACGTCCGAACCTTGGCCTGTTCGATTTCAATGGTGAAAAGAACACCAACATCGTCCTCATCGGCAGCGGCGTGTATGGCGACCGCTACTGCAACTCTGTGATTGTGGATGAGCGCGAGAAGGATGCCTCGAAGCGCTACAAGATGGCCTTCAACGACTGGTCCAAGGATGCCAACGGCTCGGTGTGGGCTGGCTTGCACGTCGCTTACTCACCCGATGGCATCCACTGGACAAAACACCCGGAAGCACCGTTTTACCGCTGCTTCTACGGTGCCAAAATGAAGCAACCTCCCTTCGTCGGCGAGAATCCCTACAGCGAGATCAAGTCGAACGATGGACGTGTGCGGCGCCAGGCGCTGCTGCCCATGTCGTTGTCCGATGCGGCGGATGTGATCTATGATCCGAAGCACAAGGCATTCGTGATCTATGGCAAGATGTGGATCGGCGGCCCTGACGGCGGACTCGGTTGGAAGCACGGTATGGGGCGCTGTCAGAGCACGGATTTCCTGCACTGGTCAAAGCCGCAGCTCGTCTGCGCGCCGGATGATGCCGATGGGGCGCTGGAATTTCACACCTCGCCTGTCTTCATCCATCGCGAACGCTACTTCAGCCTCAATCAAATCCTGAACCGCGTGAACAAAGGCGTGATGGATATCGAGTTGATGATCAGCCGCGATGGCTTCGAGTGGGAGCGCCCCTTTCGTGAGGCTTACTTCATCCCACGCAGCCCAGGGCAGCAGTTCGACAGCGGCACCATCGTAACGAACTCCAACATGATCGTCCACGGTAATGAGATGCGATTCTACTACGGTGCCTACAGCAGCGGTGCCATCGGTGGCGGCACCGACATCACGGGCGATCAGCAAACCAGCGGTGTCGGCCTTGCCACACTGCCGCTGGATCGCTTTGCAGGCATCCGCCCCGAACCTGAGGCACCCACGGCCAAAGTGAAGCAGCCGCCGGTCATCGGCCAGATCACTTTCAAGCCGATGGACCTCAAAGGCCGCACCGAGATCTATGTGAATGCCAACGCTGCTAATGGAGCCGTGTGGGCCGAGTTGCTCGACGAGGACGGCTATCGTGTGCCCGGCTTCGACAAAGAGAACTGCGTGCCGCTGAAGAAGGACGCGCTGCGCTATCGCTTCAGTTGGAAGGACAAAAAGCTGACGGACCTGCCACCTGCCATATATCACCTCCGTCTGCATCTCGAAAAAGCCTCGGTCTTCGCTATCACTTTACGCTAACCTTCCTACCTCAGTTCATGCTCCCAACCTTCTCCCTCCAAAACCACACCATCCTCCTCACCGGTGCCGCTGGACTCTTCGGACGCGGCCTTGCGGCTTCGCTGGCCGAAGCCGGTGCCACTCTCATCATTGCCTCACGCAACGCCGACAAGCTGCAAGCTGTGGCCGATGAAGAAACGGCACGCAGGCACAAGGTCTTCGCCGAAGGCTTCGATCAAGGCGATGAAGCTTCAATCATCGCGCTCAAGGCACGGCTGGAGGAGCGTTTTGGCCCGCTGCATGGCCTCGTGAACAACTCCGTGCTGCGCCCGATGAAAGGTGCGCAGGGGACGGTTGAGCAATGGGAGGACTCGATGCGGGTGAATGCCACGGGCTTGATGCTCATGCATCGCCACTTCGGCAGCTCGATGGCGGAAGCGGGACGCGGCAGCATCGTGAACATCGGCAGCATCCAGGGCATGATCGGGCCGAGCTACGAGCTGTATGCAGGCACGACCATGGGCGACATGCCGCCGGATTACTTTTTCCACAAAGGCGGCATGCTGAACCTCACGCGCTTCTACGCGGCGCTCTACGGGCCGAAGAGCGTTCGGGTGAACTGCCTCTCTCCCGGCGGCTTCTTCAACAACCAGCCAGAGCTGTTCGTGCAGCGCTTCAGCGAGCACACCATGCTCGGTCGCATGGCCGATGAAAACGATCTTGGCGGCGCTTTGATCTTCCTTTTGAGCAATGCCTCGGTTTATATCACGGGCGTGAACCTGCCGGTGGATGGCGGCTACACAGCGAAATAAAATCTCATGAGTCACAGCATTGATCTGACCGGCAAGGTCGTCCTCATCACGGGCGCTTCACAAGGCATCGGCGCAC
>CAMCWM010000074.1 GCA_945882215.1 Akkermansia muciniphila
GCGTGGAAACACGCCCGCTGAAAAATCCAGGAACGCGCCCACGCCCACTCCCAGCTTCGCCCCCGTCTGCGCCTGATGCCGCGCCAGCCACTGCTCCTGCACCGGATTGCCCATGCCCACGATCAGCACATCCGTACGCGCCTCACGAATTTTCTGAATCACACCCTCCAGTTCCTCCGCCTTGAAATAACCCGAGTTCGTCCCGCTGATCACCAGCGCCGGATTCTGCGAGACAAACTTCGCCGCCGCCTTCTCCGCCACGCCCGGCTGGGCTCCCAGCAGAAACACCCGCCAGCCCCGCTCCGCCGCCAGTTTCAAAATCAACGGTGTCAGGTCGGTGCCGTTCAGATTCGCCGGAAACGACTCCTTCCCCACGATCTTCGCCGCCATCGACACCCCGATGCCGTCATTCATCACGATGGCCGCGTCCTGCACGATCTGGCGATACGCAGGGTCACGCGTCGTCAGTTCCAGCGTGTGCGCGTTCACATAAATGACCAGCGCCGGCTCCGGCTGCTCCGTCAGACGCCGGATTTCCTCCATCGCCTCCGCCTCCGTCGCGCGGACGATGGGAATGTCGAGAATCGAGATGGTGGGCAGCCGGTGCTTCATGATTTTAATTTTAAGCAGCCCTCCCGCAAACTGTCACGCCCCGAATGAAACGTCCGGCCTTCCAGTCCCCGCCCAACCCCGGCTGCCTGCGTTCTCCGCGATTTGCGGACCTTAGCTGGCAAACTTCTTCTTCAGTTTGAGAAAGAGCATCTCATAGTAATTAAAGCTCACCCAAGCCGCCAGAAAGGCGATGCCTGACGCCACGGCAAACAAGGTGAGCGTGTTGTTGACATGCAGCTTCGAGAGAATTTTAGATGCGAGATTCATGCTCAACATATGCATCAAATACATGCCGTAGCTCACCCTGCCAATCGCCTGCATAGGCGCGAGCCTCAGCAAGGATGCCAAGCCGTGATCCTCACGGATGACACACGAAGCCACCAGCCCCGTCATGGCAACGGCGATCCACTGGAGCGGGAGTTCGGGCAGAGCCGCCATGGCCAGAACCACCACCGCCCACACCAAACTGGCATATTTGGGATAGAAGAGCATCGAGGCGATTCCGAATCCTGTTGGAGAATGGAGCAGATGGGCCACCAGCACTCCAAAACAAATTGGCGTTGATATGCTGGCCAGAACTGTGAGTAAAAATGATCCATCTGCCAGCATTCCATTCAAAAGCCCTGATGTGGCGGCAATGCTCGCCGCTATGAGGCAGCACATGGCAACAACCGCCAGAATACGGCCTTTGAACACCTTCTCGACAAAAGGCCAGAAGAGATAAAACTGTTCTTCCGTGGCGAGCGACCACGCAAAGTAGAAAATGACGCGTCCATCGAGGTGGACAAACCAATTGGAGGTGTAACTGGCGAAATAAGGCAGGTTGTCATAAAACTGGCGGCCTGCGACCGTGTCCCGATCCATCAGCCAGACTGCAAGCACATAGACCAGCAGCACCGTGTAATAGAGGGGAAATATTCGCAGTGAGCGGCGCATGTAGAACCGGCGGAGGGAGATGCCGCCACGATCCTGCTGCTCGCGGAGAATGAGCGTGGTGATCAGAAAGCCACTGATGGCAAAAAACAAACTAACACCGAGATGACCGCGATCCAGCAGGCTGGTAGTGCCAGTGTGCCCATGATGCCTCCAGGCATGGTGCCAGACTACGGCGAGTATGCTCAAGCAGCGCAGCCCGTCGAGTGATCCGAAAAAACGATTCTCCAGGAACGTCTGGTGCCGTACATCCATGAAACTGCCCGGCGAGGAGGAGTGCGCGCTCATACCGCGAGGCTAGCGTTTGGCTCCTTTCTGCCAAGTGGAATTACGATTTTTCATATAGGTTCTTTGCCGAGCGTTGAACTTCGCCGTGGTGTTTCAAAAAACATCTGTCAAAAAAGACGTCGGGAGAGACGGCGCCGGGCGGCAGGTGATTGACTTTCATTGAACAGCCGGCAGAGTTTTCTCGATCCTGAAGTGTCAGAAACCTGCGGTTAACGCACTGCCCATGAATTCATGACTTCTTCTTACCCCCGGGAACAAACGGCACGAGCAGGACGGCGGCGAGGGTGGCGGCGGTCATCACGGGCTCGTAGAGGAACATGCGCATGTCGGTCTTCATGGCCTGGAACATGAAGCGGCGGCAGTCGGCGCCCTGGCGCATGGAGAAGGCGCGGCGGGCGTAGTTGCGGAGCTGGAAGGCCTCGGCCAGTTTCGCAAACTTCTTCGCGATGTCAGGCGCGTATTGGTACGACTTCTGCCAGGTGTGCAGGCAGGCGTCGTAGTGTTTGTCGAGCTTGTCAGAGAGGCTGCCGGGGGTGACGCGGTAGAAGGTGAGCGCCTCGTTGACGCCCTCCAGCTTCCATTTCCGCGGCGGGGTGAAGCAGATGCGCAGCCAGCAGTCCACGTCGTTGTTGCGCGGCTTGTCCTCGTCAAAGCTGTGCTCGTCGAAGACCTCACGGCGGAAGACGGGCGTGGAGCCGTTGGTGATGGGATTGCGGCAGTAGAGGTAGTAGTCGCTGAGGTTTTTCGTCTTCGGAAAACGGCAGTGCAGCAGCTTGCCATCAAGCGTGACGAACTGCGTGGCGGAGTAGCTGCAGCCGACGCTGGGATCGCCCTCCAGGTGCGCGACGTGCTTCTCGATCTTGGTGGGTGCCCACCAGTCGTCGCCGTCGGTGAGGGCGATGTATTTGCCGCTGGCATGGTCGAGGCCGTGGTTGCGGGCGGCGGAGGCGCCTTTGTTGGCCTGTATGAGCAGCTTCACGCGGGAATCACGCTTCTCATATTCACGCGCCACATTCGCCGTGCCATCCTTCGAGCCGTCATCGACGACGATGATCTCCAGGTTTTTGTAAGTCTGGTTGATCACCGATTCCAGCGTCTGCGCCAGATAGGGCTCCATGTTGTAGCAGGGGATGACGACGGTGACGAGTGTGCTGTCCATAAGGCGCGGAATGCGGGTTTAGGCGAAGGCCGAGTCCGGCGGCGGCGCGGCGCGATGCCGCAGGATGGTGCTGAGAGACAGGCCGATGAACAGCGCGCCGAACACCGCGAACACGACCCGCGCCCCACGCAGGCGATCCTCCGGCGCGGCGCCGACCTCCGGCGGCACGACCAGGCGCAGCGCGGGCTGATAAAGCTGCTGGTAAGTCTGGATCTCCGCCCGGCGCTGCTCGATCTGCTTGAGCTGCTCACGAACCATCTCGGCGCGCAGCCGCAGGGACTCGTACTCGGGCGAAAGCAGCGTGGCACGCGCGGCGCTGAGTGCGTCCTCGCGTGATTTCATGCGCTTTTCGATCTCCTCGGCAGACTGGTCCAGCGCCTGCATCTGCGCGCGGAACTGGGCCGCCGCGCCAGAGACGAACTGCTTCAGCTCGCTCTCCAGGGCGCTCACCTCGGAGACGGTCTGCTTGTATTCGTCGCTGTTCACGCCCTGCGTGGTGGTGATGCGGGCCAGGATGGCCTGCTTGGAGCCGAGACGCGAGCGCAGGCCGGCGTAACCGGCATTGGTGGCGAAGAGCTCCTCCTCCACGCTGCCTTTGGCGGTGACACTGCCGCCGCTCCCCAGCGTTTCAATTCGGCGGAGTGTTCCGGCCAGTCGCATCCGCTGCTCGGTGATGTCCGCGAGCGTGGTCTCCATCTTGACCATGAAGGAGGAGTAATCGAGCGGCAGATGCACATCCATCTTCGCCAGCCTGCCCGCGAGTTCGAGACGTTCCTTGCCAAGATCAACGGCGGCCTTGTCGAGCACACTGAGCAACTGCCCGGCCAGCGCGCCACGCTCCTCGCGGCGGATGTCGTCCTGCACCGCGATGACCGCCTCCACCAATGTGAGAGCCTCCTCGCGCTTGTCACTGCGTGCCATCACCTCGATGACAGTGCTGCCGGGCACCAAGTGCGCCATGACCGAGTCCGCTGCCTTTTCAAGACCGGCCTCATCATCCGGCCACTGCAATTTTTTCAGCGCACGGCGCAGCGTGCCGCTGCTCGTCATGCGTGCCACCATTTCCTGCGGCAGCATGCGGTTGCCATAGGCGAAGTCCACGCGCACGAAGCCGGCCATGCCGGTGGGGGAGACATCCAGCGGGCTGATCTCCACCCGTGCCTGCGCCAGCCAGGCACGCGGCGCAAACCAGATGACCGCCACGGTGGTGACGAGCACCACCGCCGTGAGGCTCCATGCCAGGAAGCTGGTTTTACTTGCCCGCCACATAGGTTTGAATTTTGGAGACCACGCCGGTGCTCAGAACCGTGTGCATGAGGCCTAGAAAGCCGCCCACGAACAACCCGACGGCCAGCGCGCTGATGATCTTCATCTTTGACGGCCCGTCCGGCACATAGGGATCGGAGAAACGCTGCATCGTCACCGGTTTGGCGGCCGCATAAACGGACAGCTCGGTGAAGCGCGTGGAAAGCTGGCTCAAGGAACTTTGCAGCGCCTCACGCTGGGATTTGAGCCCCACATAAACGGGATCGAGCGAGATGTCAGTCTTGCGCGCCTTATCCTCCGTGTCGGCGAGTTTCTTCTCGAAATACTTCACCGCATCCTCGTTGTCCTTCAGCCGCGAGGCCAGGCGTACGCGCTGCATGCCCAGCGTGTCAGAGATGGTGCGCTTGGTGGTTTCCACCTCCGCCTGCGCGGCCTGCGTGTTCGGATTTTCCGGCCCATAGCGGCTCTTCAGCGAGGCTAGCTGCGACTCCTGGTCCAGCAGCTTTCGCCGTGCCTCGGAGAGCGTGTAGTTGCGCTCCTGATCGTCGAACTCAAAGCCGCTGGGCAGCTCGCCTTTGCTGTTGAACGCGGCGATAAGATCCGCAGCCTGCTGCAAACGGCTTTTCAGCGCGGTCTGCTCCACCTGCAGCTCCGCCAGACGCTTCTCCGTGTCGGCGATGGTCAGCGCCACAACCTGCTGCCGTTCGTTCTCGTCACTGATCATGATGCCCTTGTCGAGATTGAACTGGCGGATGCGGGTGTTCACGTCATCCAGCTCCTTGCGCACCTCGGCGAGGCGCGCGCCCACCGCCTGCAACGCGGTGCGTGCCGTGGACTCGCGCTTTTCACCATCCACGCGAATCGCCTCATCGATCAGCGCGTTGGCAATGTCTGCCGCTCGCTTCGGTGAATCGGCGGACACCTTGATTGAAATGACGGCGGAGGTATCGCGCGTTTTCACATTCAGGTTGTCGGTGATCTCGACGGGTGTGATGCCGCCGACGGTCTTCGCCGCATGCTCGCGCACGCGCAGAGACTGAAAATTCTGCGCCGCCAGCTCGCGGTCCACGCTGCCCATGAGCGAGATGCGCGAGAACTGCGCCAGACCGGCGGATGAGAGTGTCTCGCTGATGAGCGCCACCTCGCCCTCGCTGACGTATTTGCCCGGCATCTGCTGATAGGCGAACCAGCCGCCGACGGCGCCCAGTGCGAGCCAGATGGTGAGAATGAGAGTAAAACGAATCAGCTTCATGGAGTGCGGAGTGCGGGTTGCAGAGCGGGGACGAAGGAGCAGTCACGGTCGCGAAACGCCACCGCGCCAATGAACAGGAAAATCGGCCAGAAATAAACGAACAAATCCTTCAAGGACTGCGACCACGAGTAAAACATCAGCGCCGTGGCGATGCACAGCACGGCGCGATAATACGGATGCGTGCCGCCGCTCATGCCAAACACCCAGGTGAACAGAATCGGCAGCACGGTGAAGCACAAGCCCAGCGCCCCGCGCAGAAACAACATCGCGCCCAATGAATCGAGGTCGCCGATGTAAACTTGGTTCACGATCTGGCTGCCCGGCACGGTTTCGCCCGCGCCCAGCACCGAGTGCTCGCCATACAACCAGTTTTCAAAAGCAATCGCGCGCAAGTTTTCGCGATCTTGTGAAGAGTTGAGCCGTGCGGAATGCACCGCTGACGCCGCCTTCTCGCTGAAATGCAACATCGGCCCGGCGAGCGCCGCCACCGCCAGCATGCCGGCACCTGCGGCAAGGAAAAACCACCGCCTCCCCTGGCCGACGATCACGTAGATCATAAGGCAGGTGAAGGTGGCCAGGATGCCCATGCGTGAATACGTGCAGATCTGCAGCAGCACCCAGCCTGCGACACCGGCCCACTTCCACAGCGAGTGCTTCCCGACCAGTGTGAGGATGAGAAACATGAGCGCCATCGCACCGGCGAACGGCGCATACGGCGTGGTGGCCACCAGCCGCCATTCCTGGTCGATGCGGTAGGCGGGCGCAAGGAAGTGAACGCTGAACAGTTCCTTGTTCCCAAACAGCGAACTGGGGATGAGCGCCTTGTACTCGATGAGCGGCAAAACTTGCGCCCCGGTGAGCACGAAGGCCACTAGGCAATAAATCAACGTCTGCACACCCAGCAGCGCCGCCGCCGAGGCAATCACCGCCGGACGGATCAATCCGCCCACCAACGGCAGAAACGCGCCCAACGCATACGTCAGGAACCACCACGGAATGTGCTTGAAGCCCAGCCCGCGCAAATACAGCGACAGCAGTTCTTCAACCAGGATGCCCGTGCAACAGGCGCACCACACCAGCACCAGCATCGGCGGGCGGATGCCCTCCCGCAGCCACACAAAAAACGCGATTCCAATCAGCGGCCACGCGAGCAGCAGCGGCGCGATCGGTCCCAACCCGACAAAATAAATGAGGTAGGGCGACAGGCAGGCTGCAAAGAAGGCTTTTTCGATCAGACTGTTAGGCAGGGTCATTGTCGAAAACGGGAGAATGCTTTTGGGCAACGGCTTCAACCGTCATCAAAGCCGAAAACGCCCGGCACACGCAATCTTTTTATGCGTCCTCAGCAAAAAGAGCCGTGGCGGCTGCCCCCCACGGTTCTTTCGAAAGAGTCAATCACCTCATTTCTTCGCGTCCGCCTCGGCCAGAATCTTCTTCGCTTCCTCAGCGCCGATTTCGCGCACCCGCAGGTTCCGCCAGCGGATTTCACCGCCGTGCGTTTGCAGCATGATCGGGCCTTTGGCCGGTAGTGGCTGCGTTTTGTCAGGGTAGTTTTCCAGCGGTGCGCCATCGACAACGAGCTGGTCGTTCAGCCACACCCAGGTGCGCGCGCCGATCTGGCGGATGCGGAAGCTGTTCCATTCGCCGAAGGGCTTGTCCGCCACCACCAGCGGATCACGACCGGGCGTGTCCGGCGTGTTGTTGAACAGACCGCCGGAGCCGAGATGCGGCCGGCGCGTTGGCTTGGCAGGGTCAAAGACCTGGTTCTTGTCCCAGATCTGCACCTGCGGCGTGGCACGCATGTAGATGCCGCTGTCGGCACCCGCCACGGTCTTGTATTCGATGAGAAACTCGATGTCGCCGAACTCCTCCTCCGTAGTGGCATACGGACCAGTGCCGATGTTGACGAGTTCGCCGTTCTCGACCTTCCAGTGCTGCGCGAATTCCTCGCGCATCTTCTTGAGTGCCGCGTCCTTCTTCTCGCCTTCGAGCTTCATCACGGAATGCGGATTCAGGCCGTACCAGCCGGTGAGATCCTTGCCATTGAAGATCGGACGGAAAGCAGATGCAGGCGCGGACGACGCTGCGGGTTTGCCGGCTTTATCGCAGGAGATGAGGCAAACAGCGAGCGCGAGGCCGCCTAGGGTGAAGATGCTGTGTTTCATGGTGATGGTTGGTGGATGACAAGAGCCTCACTTCGCTTCCTTGAGCTTGGCGATCAGGTATTCCGTGGTGGACTTGAATTTTGAATCCGTGGCTCCGGGATAATACACCTCGCAAGCCACGCTGTTCGCCTTGCAGTGCTCCTGTAGCTTCACGCCGAAGTTAGCAGTATGTGTCGGATCCTTCTGCTCCTGCCCAATCGCAGGTGGAGCACCAAACGAGCAGTACACCGGCGGATCGTCGGACGAAACAAGAGCATAGGGTGAGTACTCGGCGATCCATGGCAGAATTTTCTCCCGTGCTGCGAGGAAGGCGTCGAAGTTCGGATAATCCTCCTTCTTCAAGAAGGCATGACCGCCGTACTTGCTGTTCGGCGTCCATTCCTTCATCTGCTTCGGATCGAGCGTGGTCTGCGGACCATTCACCGCAGCGGTCAACAAACGTGTCGATTCACGCGCGATGGGATCATCGCTCTTCGGATCGGCCATGTCGGGATGGAAGGCCAGCCACAGACTCGAACACGCGCCCGCCGAGCCGCCGCTGGCCCCGATGCGTGTCTTGTCGATGTTCCACTCCGCCGCCTTGCTGCGCACCGTCTGCAACGCTCGCGCCGCATCGGTCAGCGGTGCCTTCACCGGCGGCACCACCTCCTGCGCTTGATGAATGAAGCGGTAGTTGATCGAAACGACGGAGATGCCTTCCTTCAAAAACGGCTCCACCGCGATCCCCGCCTTGTCCCCGCCCATCCAGCCGCCGCCATGGATGAAAAACAGCAACGGCGTCGGTTTGTCCGACTTCGCCTGCCAGAAATCGAGCACGTTCCGCTCATGCGGCCCATATTTGAAGTTCGCCGCCGTGGGCGTCGGGTTCTTCGGATACACTTTCTTGGTCGGAGCCTTTTTGGCAGGTGCCTCGGCTTTCTTGGCCGGTGTGTCGGCAGCAAAGGCAATGCCAGTAAGTAGGAGGAGTGAGAGAGCGAGTTTCATGGTTCGGTTGGGATTTGATTGGGTTTTATTTTTTCAGTGTCGCGATCAGAAACTCCGAGATCGTCTTGTGCCTCACGTTGGGAGCACCGGGATAGACGAGTTCGCACTCTGTGCCGATGGCTTGGCAGTGCTCTTGAAGTTTGACGCCGTAGTTGGAGGTGTGGGTGGGATCTTTCTGCGGCTGGCCGATGGCGGGGGCGGACGGGTAGATGAGATAGACGGGCGGGTCGTCCTTGCTGACGAGTTCGTAAGGCGAGTACATTTTGACCCACTTCAGCACGGACTCGCGTTTCTCCAGGAACTCGGCGAAGCGCGTGTCACGGGTTTTGCGGTCGTTCGGGTCCATGAAACCGAAGGCGTGGCCGCCGTAGCGGCTGTTCGGCGTCCATTCCTTGAGCTGTTTAGGGTCGAGCGAGGTCTGCGCGCCGGTCACCGCCGCGCACCAGAGGCGGGTGGACTCGCGGGCGATGGGATCTCTGCTCTTGGGATCGGCCATGTCGTCGTGAAAGGCGAGGTAGAGGCTGCTGCATGCGCCCGCAGAACCGCCACTGGCTCCAATGCGCTGCTTGTCGATGTTCCACTCACCCGCCTTGCTGCGCACGAACTGCAAGGCACGCGCCGCATCCTCCAGCGGCCACTGCACGGGCGGCATGACACCCGCAAGCTGCGCCTGCCAGGAGTAGCGATAATTGATCGAGACGACGGAGATGCCGGCGGCGAGGCAGGCTTCGAGTTCACCGACACCCGATTTGTCCCCATTCACCCAGCCGCCGCCGTGGATGAAGAACAGCAGCGGTGTGGGCTTCGCGGACTCCGCCTTGTAGAAGTCGAGCACCTGGCGCTCATGGGTGCCGTAGGCCACGTTCGCGATGGTGGGCGCGCGTTTGGGAGCAGGAGCTGGTTTGGGGGCGGGCGCGGGTGTCTGCGCCTGCAAAGACGCGGCGACGAGAAGCGGAAGAAAAACGAGTCGATTCATGTGAGTAGAGCTTTTTCAAACGCGGCAAACACCGCGTTTGATCAATCCTCAGCGCTCCTATTCTCGAAAACTCACACCTCCGGCAGTTCAAAACCGGCGGCGTATTCTTCCTGGCAGAGCTTGTTGGCCTCGGCAGCGAATTCGCCGGTGAATTGATTGCTCGCAGGGTCGTAGTCGAGCCAGGGGCCGGCGATGATTTGTTTCTCCTGCGTGTCGATGTGGTTGTTGGCGAGGTTCTTGAGAAACTCGGTGAAGAGTTCCTGGCCGAGCTTGTCGCCTTCCAGCCGCTCTTTGACTTCGCCGGTCTTCATGGCCTTGCCGAGACGGTAGGAGACGTTGGCGAGGTGCGACAAGCATGCGGCGGCGTGACCGTGGCGGATGTGGAGCACGTCCTTGGTGTATTTGCCGGCTCGGACGGAATCGATGAAGTTCTTCATGTGATCCGGGCCGGTGAGGAAGTTTTCAAACTTCATGATCGCCTTGCCCTCGTTGTCGTAGGCCTTCGATTCGGCCACGTAACCACCTTCGCAGTGGATGACGTTGCCATCGCGCACGCCTTTGTATGGAGCCGAGCCGAGCTTCGGATTCATGTCCTTCATAGGCAGGCCAAACTTGTCCATGATGAGCGGCACCGGCTCATACGGATGAAAGGCGATCTGGCAGTTCGCGGTCTGGCCGTCATCCACATAACCCCAGCGGTTGCCAAAGCTCATCACGCGCTTCGGCAACGTGTCGGGATCGCCGAGCGCCCAGCGAGCCACGTCATATTGATGCGGGCCCTGGTTGCCGATGTCGCCGCCGCCATAGGGCCACTGCCAATGCCAGTCGTAGTGAAATTGTTTCCGCATGATCGGCATCTCAGGTCGCGGTGACGACCACAGCTTGTAATCCACCGTCGCGGGTGGCTGCTGCGGGCCGTCCACTTTATCAATGCTCATGCGCAGGCCGTGAACGAGAGCGTGGGAGAGCTTCGTTTTACCGATGTGGCCTTCTTTGATCCACTGCATCGCTGACGCCCAGCCTTCGTCGGATCGGCGCTGCATGCCATGCTGCACCACGAGACCCTTTGCCGCCGCCTTCGTGGCAGCAGCCATCAGCTTTGCGCTTTCGATCAAATTGTGGCTCACGGGCTTCTCGACATAGACATGCTTGCCATGCTGCAAGGCGGTGAGCGCGATCAGCACATGGCTGTGATTCGGCGTGGCGATGGTGACGGCGTCGATGTCCTTGTCCGCGCAGCACTCACGGAAGTCGCGATACGTTTTGACCTTCACGCCCTTCTTGTCGAGATCGGCCACTTTTTTGTCCACGACGGCGGAGTCCACATCGCAGAGCGCCACCAACCGCACGCCCGGCACCTTCAAGAGTTCGTTGATATGACCGCCGCCACGACCGCGAAAGCCGATCACCGCGACGCGCACATCGCCATTGGCACCCAGCGGTGCGGCCCAGGCGGGCAGTGAAATGGCTCCGGCAAGGGAAGTAGCGAGGAAACGACGACGGGAAGTGGCGGGCGTGTTCATGGTGCGACTCATAACGCGGCGAGCGGGCTTGCCTTTGCGAAGTTCATGCCTAGCCATGCGTGATGGAGCCACTGCCGACCCTCAGCGAAATCGAATCCGCTAAAGCTCTCATTCGCCCGCACATCCACGAAACGCCGACCTACCGTTGGCCGCTGCTGGAAGCGGGCCTCGGCTGCGAACTGTGGTTGAAGCATGAGAACCACACACCTGTCGGCGCTTTCAAGATTCGCGGCGGACTCGTCTATATGGACGAGTTGAAACGCAAGCAACCCGATGTTCGCGGCGTCATCGCCGCCACGACGGGCAATCACGGCCAGTCCATCGCCTTCGCGGCGAAGCTGAACGGTCTGCGTGCCGTGATCGTGGTGCCGCATGGCAACAACCCGGAGAAGAACACCGCCATGCGATCGCTCGGAGCCGAATTGATCGAGCACGGGCGTGAATTTCAGGAAGCGCTCGAATTCTCACGCGAGTTGGCGGTGAAAGAGGATCTGCATGCCATCCCATCCTTTCATCCCTGGCTCGTGCGCGGCGTGGCGACGTATGCGCTGGAGATGTTTCGCGCTTTGGGCGAACTGGATGCCGTGTTTGTGCCGATTGGCCTCGGCTCCGGTTTTTGTGGAGTCGCGGCGGCAAAAGAAGCGCTGGGATTAAAGACGAAGATCATCGGCGTCGTGTCCGAGCATGCGCCCGCCTATGTGCTGTCATTCCAGCAGCGACAGTTTGTCGAGCAATCGAGCACGACACGCGTAGCAGAAGGCGTGGCATGCAAAACGCCGAACAAGGACGCGCTGGAGCATGTGATCCGACATGCGCACGAAATCGCGACCGTGAACGACGATGAGGCTGTCACCGCCATGCGTGAGATCATTGAAACGACGCACAACATTGCCGAAGGCGCGGGTGCGCTGGCTTTTGCGGCACTGAAGAAGCAGCGCGGCGCATGGCAGGGCAAACGCATCGCCTGCGTGCTGACAGGCGGCAATTCGAGCATGAGCATGTTGCGAGAGGCACTTCAACGCTGAGGCACAAACGGCAGCACGATGTGCGAGGGATGTTCGGCACCGTAATAGATCGTGTTCGTGGCGATGACCGTGCGGCGGTGCTGCTGGAGCGGTTCGCCAGTGTTCGGATTCACGTCGAATCGCGGGAAATTGCTGCTGCTGATGTCCACGCGGATGCGATGGCCTTTTTTGAAAACGTTGCTCGTCGGGTAGAGCTTGATGGTGAAAGGATAAACCTTCCCCGGCTCCATGAGCTTTTCTTCCTGGAGCGAATCGCGGAAACGCGCACGGACAATGCCGTCCTGGAGGTTGAGGTCGAAGCCATGCGGCCAGTCGGCGCTCGGCGGGTAAACGTCGATGAGCTTGGCGGTGAAATCAGTGTCCACGGCAGAAGACGAGGCCCAGAACTTCACCTCGATCTCGCCGGTGATTTCGATGTCTTCAGCGAGCGGTGCAGTCTGAAACACGAGCACGTCGCTGCGGGCGGACAGCGGGATGGGCTTCGTCCAGTTCCAGAATTTTTCACCACCACGCTGATCCCATGCGCCCTGCTGCATGATGCCGTCGCCAGAGGAGATGTTGCCGCCGAGCGTGGGCACAGGATTCTCCGGATCGAACGCGTAGGTCGTCGATGCGATCTCATTTTTCGGCTTCATGTCGCTCAAAAGGCCGTCAGCATGCAAGTAGAACGGCGTGGGCTTCGCCCGAGCGAGCGGCCACTCGTTTTCATCGCGCCACTGGCCGCCATGATTGAGCAGTCCGTCCTTGGTCTTGCCGCCGTCGCCGCTGCCCATGACGAAGATGCGCACTTTCTTGGCGAAGGGCGCGGATTTGCCGACGCTGTTGTCGAGACCCTTCATCCAGTGATCAAACCACTCCTTGCGCCAGGCGAACTGATCCGCGATGGCCGCCTCGCTGCCGAACTCGACCTGGCCGTGCGCTGATTTCGTCTGCGCACCGTGGATCCACGGCCCCATGATCAAATACACATCACTTTTCAGCGTTTTGGAGAGCGCGGTGAAGTTGGCGGAGGTGTTGCCGGCCCACGAATCGTACCAGCCGCCGACGAGATAGACGGGCATGTCCTTGTAGCGCGTGGGATCGGCCAGAATGTTGTTCTGCGCCCAGAAGGCGTCGTCCTTGCCGTGGCGCATGGCCTGGATGAGCCAGTCCTCGTATTCGGGAGCGAGCTTGAGCGGCGTGGAGCCAGGACGCAGCGGCAGGTGGTTCAGGTAATCCCAGCGATTGTCCGCCATTTCCTTCAACTCCACCTGCGTGGCGGGATCGAGCGCCGCGTTGCTGCCTTTGCCCGCGTTAAGCATGATCCAGTTCCAGAAGCGCATCTCAAACGCGCCCGCGTTGCGCATGCTCTGGCGGCCCATGTTGGACACGGCATCGACCGGTATGACCGTGGTGAGCTGCTGCACTTTTTCCAAAGCCATCGCGTGCTGCGTGCCGCCAACATACGAGGTGCCCACCATGCCGATCTTGCCGTTCGACCACGGCTGCGCGGCGATCCACGCGGCGCAATCGGCTCCATCGACGCCGTCATCGGTCATCCAATGCCACACGCCTTCTGAGGCGTAACGTCCGCGCGTGTCCTGCGCGACGAAGGCGTAGCCGTTTGCGGCAAAGTATTCGCCGAAGCTCTTCGCGCCGTCCTTGTTGTAAGGCAGACGTGTCAGAATGACGGGCAGCTTGTCCTTGTTTCCTGCGGGCAGATAGATGTCCGTGGCGATCTTCACGCCATCGCGCATGGCCACCATGACGTTCTTTTGGACTTCGGGAGCCGCCTCTTGCCCATGCAGCAACGAGGCGGCCAGCAAGACAGCCGTGAACAACGAGCGCTGGATCATGAGCTTATTCCGCGAGCAGTTTCGCCACCTGTTCCTCCAATCCGCCACGCGCATTGGTGCTGACGACCATGCCCTTCTTGTTCAGCAGCCACATGGCCGGGATCGAATTGATGCCATACTTGGTGGAGATCTCGTTCTGCCAGCCCTTGCCGTCGAAGTACTGCGGCCATTCCATGCCCTTGTCCTTCACGAAGGCCTGCAACTCCGCTTTATCGGAATCGAGCGAGATGCCGACGATCTCGAAGCCCTTCGGATGCAGTTCCTTGTAGGCTTTGATCACGTTTGGCAGCTCCGCCACACACGGTCCGCACCAGGTGGCCCAGAAGTCGATGAGCACGACCTTGCCCTGAAGTTTCGCCAGATCGACCTCACGACCGTCCACGGCGGTGAATTTCATCTCCAGCGGCTTGATCTTGATCTCGGCAGCGGCCTTGATGCTCTTCACCTTGCCTTCGACCATGCGGTTCATCTTTTCCGTCGGGAAGTCTTTCAAATGCTTCTCCGCTTTGGCGATCCAGGCTGCCGTGTCGCCTTCGGGGCCTTCCGCAGCTTCAGCGGCTTCCATGACATTGATCAGGCTGGCCTGTGATTTCGTCTCGGGCTTGGCGTCCTCAGCCTTGAGGATGTCATCGAGGCTGATCGCGGCCTTGGCTGGCGCTGGTACACCGGCCATCTCACGCGCACGACCCACCATCGCTTCAAACAAGGCCGCGTCATAACGAGCGGCATGGGTCGGGGCCGCCTTCATGGCTGCCGCGTAAGCCGCGTCGAAACTGACGAGGCCGGTTTTGAGCAGTTCGATGGCCTGCTCACGCGACTGCGGCTTCTCCTTCGGATTTTTTATGCTCTCAATGCTGTCATTGACCTTCTGCCATTCGGCGTCGCCGTCAGCAGCAAGAAGAGAGGAAGAAACGGCCAGGACCAAAGTCGTGACCCCGATGCGGAGAAGGCGGTGTGCGTTCATGAGCCAGCCTAAACGGGGCAAACCGCCGCTGACAATCGTTTACGCGAAGATTTCCGTCACCGGTTTGCCCTTTCCGTCCTCCGTGACGTAAAACGGCCGTCCCTCGATCTCGAACTCGGTCTTCGGGCTGATGCCCATGGCGGTCATGATCGTGGCGTGGAGGTCCATGACGCTGACGGGGTTTTTCGTGGCGATCAGCGGGCGTTCATCGGCGGTTTCGCCGAAGAGGAAGCCTTTCTTCACACCACCGCCGAAGGTCATGACGCTGGTGCCGCCGGTGAAGTGGCGATGCAGTCCGTAGTGCTTCATTTCGCTGAGCGTATCGACTTTGAAGGTCGTTTGGTCGTTCGCGGTTGAGCCAGGTTTGCCTTCCATCAGGGCATCGCGGCTGAACTCGCTGGCGATGATGATGAGTGTGCGGTCGAGCAGGCCCTTCGCTTCTAAATCGAGGACGAGCTGAGCGATGGGCGCGTCGATTTCTTTATGCATGGCGTCCACGGTGGTGTGGCCGTCCTTGTGCGTGTCCCATTGGAAGAAGGGCACATACTCAGTGGTGACCTCGACGAATCGTGTGCCCGCTTCGACCAAACGGCGTGCCAGCAGGCAGCCACGGCCAAAGCGGCCCGTGTCATACTTCGCGTAGCTCTCCTTCGGTTCCAGCGTGATGTCGAATGCCTCGCGCTCCTTCGCGCTGAGCAGTCGATAGGCGTTGTCCATGCTGCGTAGCATGGATTCCTGCTGATAATCGCTCATGAACTCGCGCTGCGGGCTTTGATCGACGAGTTTACGGAACAGACGGTCGCGATTGGCGAAACGGTTCGCGTCCATGCCCTTCGGCGGCTTCACGGATTGCGCGGCTTCTTCAGGAAACGGCAGATTCATCGGCCCAAACTCGCTGCCGAAGAATCCGGCGGTGGTGAAGGCCTTCAGCTCCTCGCTTTCGCCCACGCCTTCGAGCCGCTGGCCGATGTTGATGAACGCAGGCATCACCGAGTTGCGCGGGCCGAGCACCTTCGCCATCCACGAGCCGATGTGCGGGCAGGCGACGGTCTGCGGCGGCACATAGCCGGTGTGCCAGTGATACTGATGCCGCGAGTGCAAGATGCTGCCGAGGTCGGGCTGCACTGCGCTGCGGATCAGCGTGCCACGATCCATCACCTGCGCGATGTTTTCGAGCCCCTGGCAGATTTTGATGCCATCGACATTTGTGTTGATCGCCGGGAAGGTGCTGAGCATCCGCTTCACTTCGAGACCCTTCTCGAACGGCAGGTAGCCCTTCGGATCAAACGTGTCCGGTGCCGCCATGCCGCCTGCCATCCAGAGCAGGATGCACGCGTCGGCTTTCGCGGGCGGATGCGTGACTTTGTCCCCCGACTTGGCCCAGATCGCCTTCGGCGCGCCGGTCATCCACGCGGCGGTGGAGGCGGCGGCGAGCTTCTTGAGGAAATCGCGGCGGACGAGGTGCTCCGGGAGGCTTGGATCGAGGTCGTACATGTCATACAAACGAAGCAGCCCAAGGGGCGTGTTGCAAGGAACTCACGGCTTGTGACAGCCACGCCCCCAAGATTCCGCGATTGACTGGCGTGTAGCCATCGCCATCTGCATAAGCCGTGTTTCCCAGCCTCCACCATGTTCTGTTTGTGCTCCTGCCCGTCGCGCTGGCGATGCGCATGGCCCTCAAGCCGCGGCCGGCCACGCTCGATGTGGCGAAGGGCGTCATGCATTTCTGCCTGGGCTTTGCCAAGTGGGTGCTGCTGGTGGATCCGCTGTGGCATCTGGCGTCGGTGATCAGCATCGGCGGCCCGGAAAGCCTGAGCACAAGCCTGGCATGGATGGGATTTCTGGCCAGGCTGCTGGCGCTGCATTTTGCCCTTACCTCGCTGGAAGATGTGCTCACCGGGCTCGGCGGCATGTTCGGATTCAAGCTCTCAGACAAGGTTCAGGAAATTCTCACGCTGCGTCGCTTCACCAAGGGGAAATTCCTCCGGCATCTGGCGATTCTCGTCGTGCTGGCACTGGCCAGCGGCGAGGTCTGGCTCCATCCAACATCGTATTTTGTGTCGGCGCCGCGCACCGTTGCCACGGTGTTTCAGCAGGCGCGGGTGTGGACGGATTTTCATGTCCTCACGATGTTTGCCGCGCTGGCCTGTTTCATCGGCCTGCCATGCTCACGTGATTTTCTGCGCGTTCCCGCCCCGTGGAAGGCAGTCATTTGTCTTTTCACATTCCTGCTCGCGGTGGCGATGCTGTGGACCCATGCCGCACCCATGTCATGAAGCCTGCCCCGCCCAAGATTGATCCCACGAAACGCACCTTGGTGCCGCCCCCTCCGGAGTTCAGCCTCAAGGCCGCGCGCAACGTCATCCACGCATTTGTTCTGTTGCTCGCGGTGACGCTGGCGTTTGAGGTCGCGGCATGGTTCACCGCGTCCAGGAGAAATCTCCTCGCAGCCTGCGTCCGCAGCGGCATGCAATGGGTGCTGACGCATGCCTTGAACGAAGGCAACAAGGACGTGCAGCTCGGGCGTGAAGGCTGGTTGTTTGCCCAGGCTGAAATCAACCGGCTGGCGCATGCGAAACGCGATGCAAACGAGGTGCATGCCGGGTTGATCAAACTGGCGGCACGCTTGAAAGCGCAGGAGACGCAACTGCTCGTGGTCGCTATTCCCGGGCGTCTGGCCTTGTATCCAGAGCAACTCCGCCCCGGCCAATATGGCGGGCCCGTGCGATTGAAGGACGAGGCTGAAAAAATCGCCGCGCTCAAAGCGGCGGGCATGGATGTGCTCGACATGACGGACGCGCTGTGGGAGTTCCGTGATCGAGAGCAGATTTTCTTCGCTCAGGACAGCCACTGGACCCCCGAGGCCATGAAGGCGGTCGCCCTCGCGCTGAACAAGCATGTGCGCGAAAAATTCCCACGGCTGGCGAGCACTGAAACGCCAATCATCAACGCGACCATCCTTGAACGTGCCGACGCAGGCGATCTCAGCCGCGGACTCGATCCTTTCCAACCTTCCCGGCTGCTGGGCGATGAGGCCGCGGACCTGGTCTCCATCCAAGGCATCGAGCCAGATGCTCAATCTACCATTGTGCTGCATGGCGGTGAACTGATGCGCGTGTTCGATGATCCCACGCTCAGCTTTGGGGGCGGCGACAAGCCCCTCAGGGCGGGATTTGCCACGCAGCTTGGAACATTGCTTGGGCGCACGCTTGATGTGCGCGGCCTGCCGCAGGCGGGTGATGCCTACGAGAATAAAAAGCTCGTCATCTGCCTGTTGCCGATGGCGGAACTGGTGCCGTAAGTTCCGCCTCCTCATGCTTCGACTCCTTCTTCATTTCTTCTTCGGCGGCGTGTTTGTGTATGCAGGCATTCTCAAGGTGGTGGATCCGATGTCATTCCTTGATGACGTGCGCAGCTTTGACATGCTGGATGATCCGTATGCCGCATGGCTGGCGATGGGGTTGCCATGGCTGGAAATTTTGGCCGGACTGGCGGTGATGAGCGGCTTTTTGCGCTCCGGCGGCCTCATGATTCTGAATGGCTCGCTCCTCCTTTTTCTTGGGGCGATCTCCATCGCCTGGTGGCGCGGGATCGACATCCGCTGCGGTTGTTTCGGCCATCAGGATGCTACTTCCAGTTACCGTGATCTCATTCTGCGCGATCTGTTGCTGCTGGCGGCGGGGATCGTGCTGGTCTGGCATGGAAAACCGAAAACAAAGGCATGAGCGTCGAAATCAAATACCACTTCGCCTCGGACAACACCTCCGGCATCTGCCCGGAAGCCTGGCAGGCTTTGGAAGAAGCCAACACGGGCTACCAGCCGAGCTACGGAGCCGATGCGATCACCGCGGAGGCCTGTGAGACCTTCCGGCGGTTCTTTGAGACGGACTGCGATGTCTATTTTGTTTTCAATGGCACGGCAGCGAACTCACTCTCGCTGGCGACGCTGTGCCAGAGCTACCACAGCATCATCACGGCGCAGGAGGCGCATGTGGAGACGGATGAATGCGGAGCACCGGAGTTTTTCAGCCATGGATCAAAGATCCTGCTCGCCCGCAGTCCGCTGGGCAAACTGGACCCTGCCGATGTCGAACGGCTGGCCACCAGCCGCAACGATGTGCATTTCCCGAAGCCGCGCGCGCTGAGCATCAGCCAGAGCACGGAACTGGGCACGGTCTATCGCCCCGGTGAGATCAAAGGGCTCGGCGCGCTCGCGAAACAGCACGGGCTGGCGATTCACATGGATGGCGCGCGGTTTTTCAATGCGATGGCCGGATTGAACTGTGCTCCCGCAGACATCACCTGGCGTGCGGGTGTCGATGTCTTGTGCTGCGGCGGCACGAAGCTGGGCATGGCGGTCACGGAGGCCGTGGTGTTCTTCAACAAGGAGCTGTCGCAGGAGTTCGCATACCGCTGCAAGCAGGCGGGGCAGCTCTGCTCGAAGATGCGCTTCATCTCCGCGCAATGGTTGCGCATCCTGAGCGATGAAACGTGGAAGCGGCATGCGCAGAACGGCAACACGCTGGCGAAACGACTCGCTGATGCGCTGGGCCATCTGCCCGGCGTGCAGATTTTGTATCCGGTGGATGCGAACGCGGTCTTCGCCAAATTACCGGAGAAGATGAAAGAGGGCCTCAAGGAGCGCGGCTGGGTGTTCTACAGCTTCATCGGCGGCGGGTCGCGCCTGATGTGCTCCTGGCGCACAACCGAGGCGGATGTGGATGCGTTTGTCGCGGACGCGGCGGCCTTCGTGTGACGTGAATCACACGCCTTCCGCGATTCCATCGGCAGCCAACTTCTCAGCCGCAATGCTGGAGATGCGTTTGAACTGCAACTGCTGCACGCGACGAAGATCGGCCTTGGTGGTGGTGACTTCGTAGTCCTCGATCGTCACTTTTTCGCCCACCTTGGGCAGATGACCGAGCAGATGGGTGACGTAACCACCAATGGTGGTGACCTCGTCGCTATCGAGGTCGATGCCGGTCTGTTCGGCAAGCTCATAGAGGTTGTAGGTGCCCTCGACGGTGAATTCGTTCTCGTTGATGCGGCGGAACTCACTGACATCGTGATCAAACTCGTCCTGAATGTCGCCGACGATTTCTTCGAGCACGTTGTCGAGCGTGACGACGCCGACAGCTCCACCAAACTCATCGACGGCGAGGGCGACATGAACGTGCTTGTCGAGGAAGAAGCGCAGCAGCTTGTCGATGGGCATCATCTCCGGCACCATGTGCAGCTCGCGTTTGATTTTGCGGAGGTCGGGCTGTGGTTTGCCGATGAGACCGAGGAGATCTTTGATGTGGATGATGCCGATGGAGTGGTCGAGATGGCCTTCGACGAGGGGGTAGCGCGTGTGCTTGGAGTCGATGGCGACTTTGAGGCTGGCCTCGAAGGTTTCATCGGCATCGAGCGAGACCACCTGGTTGCGCGGGGTCATGACATCGCGTACGCAACGGTCGTTGAGGGCGAGGGCGTTGAGCAGGATGTCCTTCTCGGTTTCCGTCACCTCCTTCGATTTCTGGCTTTCGGCGACGATGTGACGCAGTTCCTCTTCGGAGTGTGCCAGCTCGCTTTCAGAGACGGGATCGATGCGGAAGAGGAACTTCAGCACAAAATTGGTGGAGCCGTTGAGAATGCTGATGGCCGGCTTGAGCAGGACATAGAAAATATGCAGCGGGCGGGCGATGACCAGGCTGACAGCCAGAGATTTGCGGATGGCGAACACCTTCGGAGTCTGCTCCCCAAGCACGACATGCAGGTAGGTGACGACCGCATAGGCGATGCCGATGGAGGACCACCTGATGACGGTTTCATTGACGATGCCCATCTTGAACATGAGCGGCTGCACCACGATGGCGACGTAAGGCTCGCCGAAGATGCCGAGCGCGATGCTGGTGAGCGTGATGCCGAGCTGGCCGGCGGAAAGGTAGGCGTCCAGATTGCGCGTCACATGCTGGGCAAACTTGGCCCCCGGGGTGCCTTCCTCAATGGCGGCCTGAAGCTGGCTGTCGCGCACTTTGACGATGGCAAACTCCGCGGCGACGAAGAAGGCGTTCAGCAGCACGATGGTCAGCACGATGAATGCCTGCCAGAAAAGCTCGCTAGGGGTAAATGCCCACTCATGCACCAGTTCGGCGGAGAGATTGGCAATCAGTGGGGTCATGGAGTGGCGTCAATAAAACACGGGACGAAAGTCACAGCTTCTCGTAGTTCCCGTCGCAGCGCTTTTCCAGAATGGTGAATCCGGCGGCTTTGGCGTCGGAGACGGAGAGCGGCTTGGTGAGCTTGGGCGTGTTGAAGGCTGAGACCAGCTTCTTCACCGGTTGTTTGCACAACGGGCAGACCTCAAGCGCAGGTCTGCTGATCGGTCGCCGCAGGTCAAAGCCTCTGCGGCAGGCAGGGCATCCCTTGTCAGGGTCAGCAGCGATGTAGGAGTAGGTGGGCATCAGAGACAATGTACACCGCCTCTCCATGCAGTCAGGCGGGATCCTGACTGCAAGTTCGGACGAAAAACTACCAGCTGGACTTCGTCACCCCGGGGATCATGCCCTGGGAGGCGAGTTCGCGGAAGGTCATACGAGACATCTGGAAGCGGCGGATGAACGCGCGACGACGGCCGGAAACACGGCAGCGGTTGATGAGACGCGTCGGGCTTGCATCACGAGGAAGCATCGAGAGGCCGACGTAGTCGCCTTTCGCCTTGAGTTCAGCACGCAGCTTTGCGTACTTTTCGACGGTTTTACGTTTGCGCTTGTCGCGCTCGAGCCAGCATGTTTTTGCCATAGGGGCGCGCATTCTGCCCTGTGACCCTGTTTTCGCAAGGGGAAATTTTCACTGGCGGACGCTCTGTTTCACGCTAAATGCCCGGCCACTATGGTCATCTTTTACGGAATGTGTCTCGCAGCCGCTCTCCTTTTCTGCGGCGTCCTCGCTTTCACCTACTTGGTGAAGGGCTGAATTTCCCCCAATCGGGGCTATTGATACAGGAAAGTCGTCAGCGGACTGGTGGCTGAAGCTTCAGACGCGCCTTCGCTCAGGCCGGTTTCATAGGCGCTGCGCCCGGCCTCCACGGCCATTTTGAAGGCCTGGGCCATGCGCACAGGATCCGAGGCCACGGCGATGGCGGTGTTCACTAGCACAGCATCCGCACCCATTTCAAAGGCCTCGGCGGCATGGCTGGGAGCTCCGATCCCCGCATCCACCACGACCGGCACAGTGGCCTGGGTGATGATGATTTCGATCTGCCGACGCGTCGTGATGCCCTGATGCGAACCGATGGGCGATCCCAGCGGCATCACCGTGGCCGTGCCCACATCCTGCAAGCGGCGGGCCAGCACGGGGTCGGCATTGATGTAGGGCAGCACGATAAAACCCTCCTTCACGAGGATTTCAGCCGCTTTGAGCGTCTCAATCGGGTCCGGCAGGAGGTAGCGTGGGTCGGGATGGATTTCGAGCTTCACCCAGTTCGGCAAACCAGCGGCGACAGCCAGCCGCGCCAGCCGCACCGCTTCCTCGGCGTTCATTGCACCGCTCGTATTCGGCAGCAGCAGCACGTTCTTCGGGATAAAATCGAGGATGTTGGCAAAAGGATCACCCTTCCCCGTCAAATCGGCCCGCCGCAGCGCCACGGTCACGATTTCCGATTCCGAGGCCACGATGGCATCGCGCATCAGCTCGCCACTCGCGAATTTGCCCGTCCCCAGCATGAGGCGGGAGCTGAACTGACGGTTGGCAATGATGAGGGGTTGATTTGGCATGTCAAAAAAGAATCAAACTTCATGCAGGCGGCGGCGAACCTTACTCGGATCACGACGGTGGTCGATCACCGCCCGGACATGCACGCCATCCAGCTCCAGCGAGTAGTAAATGACGTAGTATGGAAAAGCGCCGTCAACAACCGCTTGATGGAAACCCCGGCGGAACGGATGCAGGCCGCCAGTCATGCCCAGCTCCATGATCTTTCCCTCCAGGAAATCCGTCACCCGGTCACCAAGGCCGCCTTCCTGCTCGTCGTAAAATCTGGCAGCATCAAGAATGTCCTCCTGAGCGGTCCGGCGGACATGCACAATCATGACAACGACGTTCGCTCTCCACGAAGCTTCTCGCGAATTTGGCGAAACGCCTCGTCTGCTGGAATCGCCCGGTCCTTGCCCTGTTGGTACAAGCGCTCCCGCTCCATCAGAATCTCCCAATGCGCTTCGGGAATGACCGCTTCACCGTCTGCCGCGGTGATGGTCTCGCGAAAGCATTCCTGCTCCTCGGCCGAGAGGCTGCGGAACGACTCGATCAAGGTCTGCACGGCGGGTGTCAGCGTGGCGGTCATGGGTGAAGGGTATTCCTTTGCTCCGGCAAATCAACTCAGCATCACCCGCTGCAGCAGCTCGTTCGTCGGCGTCTGGATGCCGATGTAGAAGTCGCCGAACTCGCCATACTGCGTGGTCACTTCATCAAAACGCATCTCATAGACGATGTTTTTGATCTGCACCATGTCATGCGCAAACAGCGTCACGCCCCACTCGTGGCTGTCGAGGCCGGTGGAGCCGGAGATGAGCTGGCGGACCTTGCCCGCGTATTTGCGGCCCGTCTTGGCGTGGCCGCCCATCAATTCGCGGCGTTTGGCAAAATCGTTCGCATACCAGTTCGCACCCACGTTGCGGCGCTTGCTCATTGGGTAGAAACAGAAGACCTGCCAGTCCGGCATGTTCGGATAAAGGCGGTCGTTGAAATACTTTGTCATGTGGCCCTTCCACTCCGCCACACGCTTGTCGAAGGCCTCGGTGCCCGGCGTGAGGTTCTCGGCCTTCTCGATCTGCGCCTTGAACTCGTCCTCCGTCTGCGAGTACTCGGTCCACTCGGTCATCGAAAGATAGCTGTAGGTCGGTGTGAGCACATCCGGGCCAAGCGCGAGGCTGATCTGCTTTTCAAAGCGCTGCGAGTCGTGCAAATCGGGTGTGAGCAGCATGAAGCCCAGCTCGGACTTCGGCGACACCATCGCGAAGGCAAGCAACTGCGTCCCAGGATGCTTGCGAATCGCCTCAATCGTGCGCGTGAAGTTCTCGCGGCGCTCCTGACGCTCTTCCGGCGTCAATGCTGCCCAATAGCCGTGATCAATCGTGAAGAACAGATGCTGCACGATCCAGCCCTCTTCAGAAATCAGCGGTTTCGATTCAGCGGGGCCGTTGG
>CAMCWM010000075.1 GCA_945882215.1 Akkermansia muciniphila
TATGATCACCACCAAACATCCCAGGCAGCTTTTCGTCTCGTCCTCTTTCTTCAATTCTGCTTTTTGAGTGTCTACCGCTTGGCAATTTCGAAGCGCTGGATGATTGGAAGCGAGACTCCAGTCGTTTGATTTCTCTGCACATATCTGTAAACCCTCAATGGATAGGGAACCACCATCGATTCGAGAACGAATTTCAGATTCCGTGTAGGGGCCTTGAACAGGACCGTCACCTTGAAAAATATAGAAGGAGTCCATTGCAGCAGATGTTAGCGCCAACCATAACGCTTGCGTAGAAAATGAAAGTTAATGACCGCGTAATCGAATTATCATTAAGCGGCACCTACTCACCCCACCGCCTCCACGCACCGTCCGCACAACGTCGGATGCTCGTCGTGTGTTCCGACATCCGGGAGATGCTTCCAGCAGCGGGCGCATTTGTGATGGCTGGATTCGGTCACGACGGCGGTGAGGTCGGTGCTGCGGGTGATACGAGTGAGTTGGATCATGCCGCCATGAGAACTCCGGCACGTTGAATCATGGTCTCAAACAAGGCTTTGAGTAGCTGCTTTTGGGGGAGCACGGGGCGGCTCGGGTTTAGAGCGCGTTCCAGTGCCAAGCCTGTTTCAGGCTCGCTGAGGCGGAGAAGACGTGAGCCGTCTTTGAGACGGAGCAGGGTGATCTGGATGTTGTCTGTCTGCATGGGGTCAAGGTTCTGCAAAACCATGGGAACGCAACATGAGGTTCAGCGTGGCGGGACTGGCGGGGCCGAGCTGGTCATGCGCGGCGTAGGCGGCCGCATCAAAGTCGCCTTCGTTGAACTCGATGAGGCTTTCAGGTGGATCATCAGAGGCCACGGCAGCGGCTTCAAGGACTTCGTGATAGAGCGTGACGGAGAGTTCTTTCCCGGAAAGGCCGGGGCATAGGATGATCTCGAATTCCCGCCCGATGATGGAGGTGCGGGCGAGGGCCTCGCGGCCAATGGCGTCGATGAGAGGCTCATCGCTGATCTCAACGTGCAGGATGAGGAAACCACCGAGAAGTTCGAGATGAGCGAACGGGGTGAGGTTCATCGTGGGAAGGGAGTTTTAGTCGGGGGCAGAGGATTCGAGTGCCACTCGAATCTACGAGACGGCCTCCACACACCGTCCGCACAGCGTCGGATGTGCGTCATGCGTTCCGACATCCGGGAGGTGCTTCCAGCAGCGGGCGCATTTGTGATGGCTGGATTCGGTCACGACGGCGGTGAGGTCGGTGCCGCGGGTGATTTGAAGATCGCTCAGAATGAGGAATTCGTGGAGGGTGGCGGGATCGCTGAAGACGGGGTGCGTGAAACCTTCGGCGGGAAGGGTCAATGCGACGGTGGCTTCGAGGTTGGAGCCGATCTTCTTTTCCTGGCGGGCTTTTTCGATGGCCTGCTGGATGACGCCGCGAACTTTGAGGAGTTCTTCGACGGCGGCGGTGGCGGTGTTTTCGGAATCGGAACCGGACACGCTGAAGCGTGAACAACGTACGTCCGGGAAGCCTTGCATGTGAACGCTGTCGGTGTGGCCGAGGTGCTCCCAGACTTCATCGGCAGTGAAGGCGAGGATGGGGGCGAGGAGTTTGCACAAGGTCTCGGTGATCTCACGGATGGCGGCCTGGGTGGCGCGGCGGCGCGGGCTGTTCGCGGCGTCGCAGTACATCCGGTCCTTGGTGATGTCGATGTAGAGGGCGCTGAGCTCGGTGGCGAAGAAGCTGTTCACCACGGTGAAGACCTTGCGGAAGTCGTAGGCGGCGTAGGCGGTAACGCACTCGGCGGTGACCTGATGCAGGCGCTCTAGGATCCATTGGTCGATTAAGGTGTAAGCGACGCTTTGCCGACTGAAGTCGGGACTCCCAGCGAGGTTCCCGAGCAGCACGCGGAAGGTGTTGCGGATGCGGCGGTAGGATTCGCCGGTCTGCTGGAAGAGTTCTTCGCTGAAGGGGACTTCGTTTTGGTAATCGACGCTGCTGACCCACAGGCGCACCATGTCGCCACCGTACTTGTTGTAGTAGTGGTCAGCGGTCATGGGCTTGGAGCTTTTGCCGGTGCCCTGGTCGCTCTTGCTGATCTTTTTGCCGCTGGTATCGACGACGAAGCCGTGGGTGATGACGCTCTTATACGGAGCGGCGTCGCGGGCGACGATGCTCATCATGAGGCTGCTCTGGAACCAGCCTCGATGTTGGTCGGTGGCCTCGATGTAGAGATCGGCGGGACAATGCAGCTCGGGATGGCGGTCCAGCACGCTGACGTGGCTGCAACCGGAGTCGATCCACACGTCGAGCGTGTCGTTGCCGCGTTTCGTATCGGCAGGCAGGCCGACGGCCTCGGCCCACCAAGCGTCGTTTTGTTCGAACCAGAGATTGGTGCCCTGCTTCTCGACGATGTCGGCGACTTTGCCGATGATGTCGGTGCGCATGATGATCTCGCCTTTGGCATCATAGAAAACGGGACAAGGCACGCCCCAGGTGCGCTGGCGGCTGATGCACCAGTCGGGCCGGCCACTGACGGTGCCGTGGATGCGATTGCGCGAAGAAGCGGGCAGCCAGGTGACTTTGTCGATCTCCTCCAGCGCCTTGTGGCGGATGGAATCGATGCGGATGAAGAACTGCTCGACGGCACGGAAGATGATCGGCGTCTTTGAGCGCCAGCAGTGCGGATACTGGTGGACGTATTTTTCGTTGCCAAGGATCGCGCCCTTCGCATTGAGGATCTCGATAATGCCGTCATTGCTCTGGAAGACATGCTTGCCGACGAAATCGGGCAAGCCGCACTCGGCGGTGTATTTGCCCTCGGCATCGACGGGCGAAAGGATGTCGAGCCCGTGCTCGCGGCCGGCCTGGTAGTCGTCCGCGCCGTGTCCGGGGGCGATGTGGACTGCTCCGGTGCCGGCGTCAGCGACGACGAAGAGGGTGTTGATGACCTTCGAGGTGCGCGGGAGGAAGGGATGCTGGGCCGCACCGCCGTTCAAGGCACTGCCTTTGAAGGTGTCGTTCGCATGCGAGACATCGAGCACGAAGCCGGTGCTGGCGGAGAAGCCTTCGAGGCGTGACTTCGCGATGACGAGCTTCTCGCTGCGGCCATCGGCGTGCGTGAACTTGCCGCAGACGTACTCAAACTCAGGATGCAGTGCGATGGCGAGGTTCGCGGGCAAGGTCCACGGCGTGGTGGTCCAGATGACGAGCGACGCGCCTTCCGCTCCGGGCGGTGGCGTGACGAGCGCGAACTTCACGAACACCGCAGGCGATGTTTTCTCCTTGTACTCGACCTCGGCCTCAGCGAGCGCGGTTTGCGCGCCATAGCTCCAGAGCACGGGGCGCTTCATGCGATAGACGAGGCCTTTTTCGACGGCTTTGCCAAAGGTGCGCAGGATGCCGGACTCGTAGCCGGGATCGAGCGTGAGGTACGGGTTCTCCCAATCGCCAAAGACGCCGAGGCGCTTGAAGCTGGTGCGCTGGATGTCGATGTATTTGCGTGCCTCGGCCTCGGAGAGCGTGCGGATTTGGACCGGTGTGAGACCAGCGGCGGATTTCACGACTTTGAACTCGATGGGCAGCCCGTGGCAGTCCCAGCCGGGGATGAAGGGCGTGTGGAAGCCGGCCATGGTCTTCGACTTCACGATGAGGTCCTTGAGCACCTTGGTCAGCGCGGTGCCCATGTGGACGTCGCCATTCGCAAAGGGCGGGCCGTCATGCAGGATGAAGGTGGGCTTGCCTTTGCTCTGAGCCACGATGCGCTGGTAGAGTTTTCCCTCCTGCCACTTCGCGAGGCGCTGCGGCTCCCGCGTGACGAGATCGGCCTTCATGGGAAAGTCGGTCTTCGGCAGGAGGACGGTGTCTTTGTAGTTCTTGGCAGTATCGGGGGCGCTCATGGTTCAGGGAAAAAGGAGGGCGAGGGTAGCGCAGGCGTGGCGGGTGGCAAGGGGGTAGAAGGCAGAGGTTAGAGGTGAGATGTTAGAGGTAAGGGCGGCTCGTCCCCCGCCCGCAACAGCTTCGCGTAGCGATGCGGGCGGGTCCTACTCGATCCTGCGGCCTGCTTTGGCCCACGGAATTCGCGGAATGACACGGAACTATGTTCCACCTGACAATTTCCGCCCACATCCTGCATTTGCCCGCGCTGCATCGTCGCGTATCGCTCACGCCTCATGCTTCGCCGTTTCCTTTTCCTGTCCGCCCTCGTCGCACCCTCGCTATCCCCTGCCCTGGAGGTTCGTGTCTCGGACACGCTCAAACCTGCGCAGGCGCTGGAGCAGATTCGTGCCGCTCGTAAAGCCGGTGACACCTCGCCCGCGACGCTTTTCTTCCCCGAAGGCACCACCGAGCTGCTCACGCCGTTCATACTCGAAGCGCAGGATTCAAACCTCACCCTCACCGGCACGAAGAGCACGCTCATCGGCGGCCCCAAAGTCACCGGTTGGGAAAAACACACGGGCGAGATCGTGAAGGCCGATGTCTCGAAGCTGCTACCAAAGGGCTTCCTGCCGAAACAACTGCTCTGCGACGGCGAACGGCAGATCCTCGCGCGTTATCCGAACTTCGACGCGAAGGACCCGCTCTACGGCGGCTGGGCTTTCGTGGCGGAGTTTCCGCCGGCGGGTGCTCCTGAGGGCCATCTATGGAAACGCACGCTTTTCGTGAAACCCGAGGATGTGCGGAAGTGGGCGCATCCCGAGGACGTGGAACTCGACATCTTCGCGCAATACGGCTGGTGGAACTTCCTCGAACCCGTCGCCTCGCTCGATCCCGCCACGCGGCTCCTCACACTGAAGAAGGATTGTAGTTACGACCTGCATCCACACAACCGCTACCACTTCCAAAACGCGCTGGAGGAACTGGACGCGCCTGGTGAGTGGTTTTACGACAAGCACAGCGGCGTGCTGTATTTCTGGCCGCCAGTCGATAGCGCTTCGCAAAGTAGCCATCTCGCTCCGCGAGATGAGCACAGCGCTCCCGCCGACAAGGAAGCCGCTCCAAACTCCGACACCACATCCGCAAACAACGCCTCCAGCTCCTCTCGCGGAGCGAGAGGGCTACTATCTGTCACGCTCCCCCTCACCGACGCCTTCTTCAAAGTGAAGGCAGGCGCGAAGAACATCACGATCCGTGGCCTCACGCTCACCGGCACGCACGGCAGCGCCATCACCTTCGAGCGGGCGGAGGACTGCCTCGTCGAAAAATGCGTCATCACCAAGGTCGGAGCCTTCCACGGCAGCGGCGTCGGCGTGAGCGATGGCAAAAACGTCCGCGTCTCGCATTGCGAGATCAGCTTCACCGGCAGCAACGGCGTCAGCCTCAGCGGTGGCGACCGCAAAACGCTCACCGGCCCCGGTCATCTCGTCGAGGACTGCCACATTCATCACATGGGCGTCTTCAACAAGAACGCCTGCGGTATCAGCATGTATGGCGTGGACAACACCGCGCGGCACAACCACATCCACGACGGCCCACGCATGGGCGTGCAGATGAGCGGAAACAACCTCATCGTCGAATACAACCACCTGCATCACCTCTGCCTCGAAACCCAGGACGGCGGTGCCATTTACACCGGCGGGCGCGACTGGATCAGCAGCCGAGGCAGCAAGTGGCGCTACAATTTGATCCACGACATCGTCGGCTGCGGCCAGGAGGCAGGCGGGCTGAAGCATCCGTGGTTCACCTTCGGCCTCTACCCCGACGACAACAGCGGCGGTCTCGACATCATCGGCAACATCGTCTTCCGCGTGGCCCACACGCCCATCCACATGCACAACTCGCGAGATTGCATCGTGGAGAACAACATCTTCGCCCTCGGCGGGAAGTTTCAGTTCGATCTGCACGGCTGGAGCAAAGAGCACCGCTTTTACACCAACCATCTCGAAACCATGATCAAAGGCTACGACTCCGTCGCTGGACTGCCTGCGTGGAAGAACATGCGTAACATGGACCTCCACCCGAAGGACGCCATCCGCGACGACGGCACCATGATGAGCGGCAATGTCTTTGAGCATAACATCATGTTCGGCGACACCCCCGGCGTGAAGTATGGCGACATCCGCAACGCCACCCCGAAGTGGAACTCGATTGATCACAACCTCGCTTGGAACAACGGCCACCCCATCGTCACCGGCATCAACAAGGTTGGGCCCGACAAGGCAGGCGAGCCACTCCTGGTCGAAGATTTTGACAAAGCCGCGCCCGGCAAGCTTCCCAAAGGCTGGGGCTTCAACCACCGGCCCAATCCCAACGTCCAACTCGTCACCACCGACGGAGCCCTGCGCATTGATTGCGCCCTCAGCCAGGATCCGAAGAACCCCAAGAGCGTCTTCCACGGCCCCGATGTGACGATCAAGCCCGGTGCCGCCTACCGCGTGAAGCTACGTGTCAAATCCAGCGAACCCACGGCCAAACTCAGCCTCGCCTTCGCCTCCTTCAAGAATGGCGAAGGCTACTGGCAGGCTGGCAGCACCAGCATCACCGCCACCAACGAATGGCGAGAAGTCGAAGCCACGGGCCGCATGTTGATCGAGAACGAAACCGGCTGGAAACCGTGGATGACCGCCATCTGGCTCCGCATCGATTGCCACGAACCGGAGGGACAGCTCTTCATCGATGACGTCCGCATCACCGAGGCCGAACCGCTCGACGAATGGACCGCCTGGCAAGCCGCTGGTTGGGACCAGCACAGCCTCGTCGCCGATCCACTGTTCATGGACTGGAAGAACGACGACTTTCGCCTCAAACCCGAGTCCCCCGCCTTCAAGCTGGGCTTCAAGGCAATCCCGGTGGAGAAGATTGGGGTGAGGAAGTGATCATGTGCGCTGATGGATCATCAGCGCAAGCCAGCATCACCCCTCGCGGATTTTACCGGCGAGGGTATCGAGCGTGCGCTTGAAGTCGTTCGATCCGTTGAGGTTGTTGGTCACGACTTTGCAGGCGTGGATGACGGTGCCATGGTCACGACCGCCGAACTCATCGCCAATCTGAACGAGTGGCAGCTTGGTGAGCGTGCGAACGAGGTACATCGCCACCTGGCGGGCTTCGGCGATGTTTTTCGGACGACGCGGGCCGGTGAGGTCGCTGACACGCAGATCGTAGTGCGTGGCGACGATTCGCTGCACGCGGTCCACGGTGACGGTCTTCGACTGGTCGGCGTCGATCACATCATGCAACAGAGTGGCCAGGGCGGACTCGGTGGTGACGGCACCTTCGAGCGAAACGTGAGCAGCGACGCGCATGAGAGCGCCTTCGAGCTTGCGCACGTTGGCGCGGATGTGCTGCGCCATGAAGTCGAGGATCCACGAGTCGAGCGAGACATTGAAGTCGCTCTGCTTGCGACGCAGGATGGCGATGCGTGTTTCAAAGTCCGGCACCTGAATCTGAGTGGCGAGGCCCCACTCAAAGCGTGAGACGAGGCGGCTTTCGAGATTTTTGATCTCGCTCGGCGGACGGTCGCTGGCGAGAACGATCTGCTTCGCATTGTTGAAGAGTTCGTTGAAAGTGTGGAAGAACTCCTCCTGAGTGCTGTCCTTGCCCTCGAAGAAGTGCACGTCGTCGATGAGAAGGACATCCACCTTGCGGTATTTCTGGCGGAACTGGCTGAAGGTCTGCTTTTTGATGGCGTCCACGAACTCGTTGGTGAACTGCTCGGAGGTGACGTAGCGCACGTTGGCGCGTGGCTTGCGAGCCAGCACCTCCTGGCCGATGGCCTGCATGAGGTGCGTCTTGCCGAGGCCGGTGGGGCCGTAGAAGAACAGGGGGTTGTAGATGCGCCCCGGCTTTTCCGCCACAGCGCGGGCAACGGCGACAGAGTAGCTGCTGTTGGTGCCGATGACGTAGCTGTCGAAGTTGAACTTGGCGTTCAAGCCGGCCTCGCTGAAGAAACGAATCGGTGCCTGGTCGGCGGCGTTGATGCGCGCGGCCTTGAGTTCAGGCAGCGGCGCAAAAGAAACGGCAACAGGTGCTGGTTCGGTGGCAACGTGAAACTCGATGATGGCAGGAACTCCCGTGACTTCGGCCACGGCATCGGCCACGGCGGCGCTATGATTGCTTTCAATCCAAAGCTGATGAATCGGATTCGGCACGGTGATGATGAACCGGCCGTCATCAGCGAGACGCGCGGAAGTGCCACTGAAGCAGCGCTGAAAATTGTCGCCGCCAAGACGCTTTACCAGCACCTCACACACGCGATCCCAAACCGTGGGAGCGAGCGTGAACAGTTCCGTGTGCGCATGATGAGTGGATCCATTGGGGGAAGGTTGATTCGTGTTTTCATCGTTACGCGCCATGATGAGGTTCTCCGGGAAGTGGGGTCGAAAGTGGGTTGGGAGGCTGTGTCGAAAGACATTCAGTGGAGCAATCGGGAGACCAGCGAATATCTTTTTAAATGACGCTGCTTTGTATGACGAAATCGACACTCGTCACAAGTTCTTCTTCGATATATTTTTTGAACTTTCCACATGTGAGCGCGAAAGTTTCAAAATCAATTTGCACTTAGATGTGAAGATATATTCAGACAGCGGTGAACAAGCTGTGAACAGACTGGCAATAGCTGTGTGCAAGTGAAGTCAGGCACACAAATTGCGTGCAGTTCACCCAATACATGAAGTCGAGTGCAACGTCTGCCCGGTGGCAGCATCAATGCGCCTGCTTCAAATGCTCGCCGAGCAAGTCGCGGCCAAAGTCGCCATCGAAACTGCGCCAGACACTGTGAACATGGTTGGCGTCGTTCTGTGTGTTGTCATACTCAAGCAGGAAGGTCTTCCCTTGAACACGATAATAATGCGGTTCGCCACGTTCCTTGCCGCCCGCCCAGCCAAAATAAACTGGGCCGCTCTTTTGAATCTCCGCACGGGCCTCGTCGGCAATTTCAGGGCGCAAACGTGTGAGATACTCATCAATCAGACGTGTGAGCATGGCCTTCTGCTTTTCATTCAGCTCGGAATCAGCAAGCCCGGCAGGCGAGAGCGCGCTGACTTTGCGCTCGGCGGCGGTAATCATCTCCTTGGGCGCCTCCGTGGCCACCACTGCCGCCTTGAACTGCTCAGGCGTGAGAGATTTGACCAGTTCACGTCCGAGTTCCTCCTCCACCGCAAGCACGCGCAGCCCGGTGAGCGGACCCTGACGAATTTCGCCAGGGTTGGTGCCCATGAAGGATGGGGTGGCACGAAGAAGCTGGCCGTCCTTGACGGTGAAATTCAATGCAAGATGATGTCCTTCGACGCGCCAGCCCCATGCGCCTTTGTCCGCAGGTTCGCCAAAGATGGAGAAAAAATATTTCTCAGGGTCACGCTTCTCGCGGACGGCGGCCCGTTTCGATTCATCCGCTCCTTCCATTTGATAGAGAACTTCTTCGAGGCTCATGATCGTGACGGCTTTGGCGGAGCCGCGGAAGCTGAGCCCTGTGTTTAGCAGCGCATGGGCGAGCAGGCGCTGCTGAGGTGTCATCTCCTTCATGGGCAGGCCCTTGCGCTCACGTGGGATGAAATGCCAGTTTTCACGCTCCTCGGCGGCAAATTCAAAACTGGCCTTCGCTTTTTGCTCGGGAGTAAGCGCGGCGAGAAACACCTTGGCGATGGCGGCCATCTGAGTGCCGGCATCGTGGGCATTGGCCGTGCGCGGCATGAAACTGGAAAGAGCAAGGCCGAAACAGAGGAGCGGGGCGGTGAGGCGCTGGGAGAAGTGCATGATGGTGAATCGTCGTGATTGAGTCGCGGGGCAAGTCGAACGCTGGCAGAAACGCTGGTTTGTCATTCATCCTCATCAAATTTCATGCCACACGCGCCGATTCGTTGACACTTTCCAGCGCGAGGTTGTAGTCTGGTGATTATCGGAAAAATCCGTTTTCACTTCCCACCCGCCAGCAGACACGTTTTTCATGTACTCTAATGAAACATACCTCCTCGAACAGCTCCAGGAATCCGGGCTGCTGACCGAACGTGACATCCAGCAGGCAAAAGCCGGCCTGAAACCGGGCGAGAGCATCATTGAGCTGCTGATCAAGACGGGGTCGATCTCGGACGAGCAGATCGCGCAGATGGTGGCTGTGAACTCCGGCATGGAGTACGTCGATTTGAACGGCTTCGAGCCGCATGGCGGTCTGAAAGCGCTGGTGCGCCTTGATGTTGCGTTAAAATACAAGATCGCGCCGCTGGGAACGAATGGCAGCACCTTGCAGATCGTGGTGGCCGATCCGTATGACTTTGAAACGCTGGACGCGCTGCCGCATGTGCTGCAGCCGGACATCGAATACTACTGCTCCACTCCCGCGTTGATCAAGACGCTCCAGGCCAACATCTATGGCAACGAGGCGGTGATGGGCACCATCAAGGCCAAAAACGCCGACGGCAGCGTGACTGATGATGACGCCCCGGTCATCAAGCTGGTGACGAACATGCTGATGGAGGCGTTCAAGCAAAAGGCCTCCGACATTCACGTCGAACCGCTGGAGAAGGACATCCGCATCCGCTACCGCATGGACGGCGTGCTCATTGATGTGGAACATCATCCAAAGCGTCTTCACTCCGCGATCATCGGCCGCCTCAAGATCATGACCGGCTCGATGCAGTTGGATGAAAAGCGCATCCCGCAGGACGGGCGCATCCAGATGTCCTACAACGACAAAGAGATCGACATGCGTGTGTCGGTCATCCCGACGAACAACGGTGAAAGCGTGGTCATGCGTGTGCTCGACAAGAGCAGCTTGAAGCTAGGCCTCGTGGATCTGGGCTTCCTTAGCGACGACCAGGCCACCTTTGAGCAGCTCATCACGCTTCCAGACGGCATCATCCTCGTCACCGGGCCCACAGGCTCCGGCAAAACGACCACGCTCTATGCCTGCCTCAATTTCATCAACCGCCCCGACCGCAAGATCATCACGGTCGAAGATCCGGTCGAATACGAGCTCGCGGGGATCAATCAGGTCATGGTGAAAGAGGATGTCGGCATGACGTTCGCCGCGGCACTGCGCGCCATGCTCCGCCAGGCACCCAACATCATCATGCTGGGAGAAATTCGCGACTTGGAAACAGCCTCCATCGCCATCCAGGCGTCCCTCACCGGTCACTTGGTCTTTAGTACGCTGCATACCAATGATGCGCCAAGCGCGGTGGCCCGTCTCAGTGACATCGGGGTGAAGCCTTTCCTCACCGCATCCGCCGTGCGGGCAATCGAGGCACAGCGACTGGTGCGCAAGCTCTGCGGCGACTGCAAATCCCCCACCACCCTCAGTGATCGTGAACTGCGTGCGCTGGGACTGGAGGCCTCGCAGCTTTTTGAAGCGACGATCAATGGACCGAACGGCTGTTCCAAGTGCCGCCAGGGTGGATACCGCGGTCGTATGTCTCTCGTTGAGATTTTCAAAATCGATGACGAGGTGCGCAACATGATCAACCAGCAGCTCACCACGCCGCAACTGCGCAAGCGCGCGCGTGAACTGGGGATGCGCACCCTGCGAGAAGATGGCATCCGCAAGGTGCTCTCCGGCATGACCACCGCCGAAGAAGTAATCGAAGCCACCATGTCCGATGCCGATTGAGTTTTCCCGGCATTCCCAAACGAACTCCATTCCTTACAGACGACTATGACACCTCAGAATGTGGTAGAGATGCTCGAAAACCGGGGCGTGATCGACAAAGGTCTCGCCTATGACATCGAGCAGGACGCCGTGCAAAACGGCAAAGACATCGTCCAGGTGCTGCTGGATTACAGCATCTACACCAATGAAGACGAGTTCTGGGCCCAAGTGGCCGATGAACTGGGAGCGGATCACTTCGATCTCACCAGTTTTGAGCCACCGCCCTCGGTCGTGGCGCTGATTCCGGCTGGCATGGCCCGTCTATATGGAGCGTTTCCGATCACGCTGGATGGACAAGGGTTGCATGTCGCCTTCACGGACCCGCTGAATCCGCAGCTCGTCGAAGACCTGCGCTTTGGACTCGAAAAAACCATCGTGCCCGTGGTTGCGCGCCGCAGTCAGGTGCAAACCTTGATCGAAAAACACTACGGCAGCGGAGCGCCAAGCATTGAGGAAATTTTCGGGCAGCTTGGCAAGGGTGGCAAGGAAGGCGCTTCGGTTGAGGCGGAGGCAAACTCAGCTCCCATCGTCAAATTCGTCGATCTGGTGATGCATCAGGCCATCAAGGAACGCGCGAGCGACATCCACTTCGAACCGTTCGAGCGTGAGTTCAAGATCCGCTACCGCGTGGACGGCGCGCTTTATGAAATGGCCCCGCCGCCGGTGCATCTGGCGACCTCCATCATCTCACGCATCAAGGTCATGGCGAACATGAACATCGCCGAGCGACGCATCCCGCAAGACGGACGCATCATGACCACGGTGGGAGGCAAACCGGTGGACATGCGCGTGAACTCACTGCCCACGCAGCATGGCGAATCCGTGGTGCTGCGCGTTCTTGACCGGTCCTCGGTCAATCTCGACCTCGAAGTGCTCGGCATGCAGCCCTTTCTCTTCGATTACATCGTGGAGACGATTCACAAGCCGAATGGCATTTTCATCGTCACCGGCCCCACCGGTGCCGGGAAAACCACCACTCTGTACGCCTGCCTGCGCCGCATCAACACCATCGACTGCAAGCTGCTAACCGCCGAAGACCCGGTCGAATATGAACTCGATGGCATCATGCAGGTGCCGATCAACGAAGCCGTGGGTCTGACCTTCGCCAAGGCCCTGCGTTCGTTCCTCCGTCAGGATCCTGACCGCATCATGGTCGGAGAAATGCGTGACCTCGAAACTGCTCAAATCGCGATCCAGGCATCGCTCACAGGACACCTTGTGCTCAGCACACTGCATACGAACGATTCAGCCGGCGCGGTCACCCGCTTGGTGGACATGGGGGTCGAGCCCTTCCTCGTGTCAGCCACCCTGGAAGGCGTGCTTGCCCAACGTCTGCTGCGCACCATCTGCAAAAGCTGCCGTTCGCCGTATGAGCCAAGCTTGCACATTTTGAATCAACTCAACCTCTCTCCCGAGGATCTCGGCGGAAAACATTTTTACACCGGCTCCGGTTGTTCCTCCTGCGGCAGCAGCGGCTACAAAGGCCGCAAGGGCATCTATGAGCTGCTCGACGTCACCGATCCCATCCGCGAACTCATCACCGGTCGTGCTCCCTCCATTGTTTTGCGTCAAAAAGCCATCGAACTTGGCATGGTCACCCTGCGTGAGGACGGTCTGCGCAGCATTTACGATGGCGATACGACCATTGAAGAGGTCTTGAAATACACTTAATCCTGAAGTGGACCTCCAGCGTTCTGGATCAAGAACATCCTTGATTATTATTTGATGGACAGAACACCCGTGGTCCCGGTATTCTCATTTTCACCCTGAACAAACGCCTCCACGACACGACTTATGCCCAAGTTTCATTACATCGCCCTGGATCAGAACGGACAGGAAACCGCCGGAGATCTTGATGCTGCCTCCGAGGCAGATGCCATCAATCAACTTCGCCAGTCCGGCCTCTACCCGACCAGTGTCGCCGCCGAAGGGCAAGGCCAGGCGGCAGCGATCAAAAAACGCGCCAAAACGACCACCAAAGGCAAGGCTAAAGTCGTCAAAGTCGGTGCCAATGCCAAGGTAAAGAGCAAGAGCTTGATGATTTTCACACGGCAGTTGGCCACTCTGATTGATTCCGGCCTGCCATTGCTCCGTGGTCTCACCGTGCTGGGCCGTCAGGAGCCAAATCTTGTGATGAAGGGCACGATCAACACGCTCGCCGACAACGTGCAAACGGGCAGCACCTTCTCTGAAAGCCTCCAGCAGTATCCACGCATCTTTAACAAGCTGTACATCAACATGGTGAAAGCTGGTGAGCTTGGCGGTGTGCTGGAACTCGTCCTCAACCGTCTCGCTGAATACCAGGAAAAGGCCCAGAAGCTCAAAAACAAGATTGTCGCCGCGATGGTTTATCCCATCATCGTCATGTGCATCGCCGCGGCCATCATGGTCTTCCTCATGATGGTCATCGTGCCCCGCTTTGAAACCATCTTTGAAGACATGCTCGGCAGCAAGGACAAGCTGCCCGAGCTGACCAAATGGGTCATCGGTTTCAGTCGTAACATGTTTGAGTACAAGTGGTATCTGCTGGGTGGACTTGTTGGCAGCATCCTGGGTTGGCGCGCCTTGGCCGCCACCAAGGGCGGACGTCGCTGGATCGACCGCAACAAGCTCAAACTTCCGCTGTTCGGTGATGTCCAGCGCAAAACCGCCATCTCCCGCTTCACGCGCACCTTGGGAACTCTCGTCACTTCAGGCGTGCCCATCCTGCAAGCCCTGAACATTACCCGTGATACTGCGGGCAACACGATTGTTTCCGACGCCATCACCAAAGTCCACGATGCTGTGAAAGAAGGTGAGTCCATGGTGGCCCCCCTTGAATCCAGCGGAGTGTTCCCACCGATGGTGATCTCCATGGTCGATGTGGGCGAAGAAACCGGTCAGTTGCCGGAAATGCTTCTGAAAATCGCGGACGTCTATGAAGACGAGGTGGACAACTCTGTCTCTGCCCTCACCTCCATGCTGGAGCCGCTCATGATCGTCGTGCTCGCCCTCGTCGTGGGGGTGATCGTCATGGCCCTCTTCCTCCCGCTCATCGACGTGATCAAAAACCTCAGCGGCGGGGCCGGCGGCTAGTCACAATCCTCGTTCACCTTGGAATCATGAAATTAACCCACTTCAGATTCAATTCGCGCGCCTTCACACTGGTGGAGATGCTCATTGTTGTCTCCATCATCGCCCTCCTTGCGGCCCTGACCATGGGTGGCTACACCTATGCCATGCGTTCCTCCAAGCGTCGTGTCACCACTGGCACCTTTGAGGCGATCAAACTCTCCCTTGAGCGTTACAACTCAGAGTTCGGCGAATACCCCGAGCCCTCTGGTGATGCTCAAATGGTGGAGATTATACCTGGCAAAACCTACGACACCTCTGGGGCGGCATGCCTCTATCAAGCCCTCACAGGTGATGGTTACGACCAGATCAAAGGTGCCGACGCTTCAGCCTCAGACGAAGCTCCCGCACAGTCGGATGGGAAGACTGAGGGGACGGCTGAGATTGCAAAGATGATGCTGGTGGAAGTTCCCAGAACCATATGGACCATGAAAAACTCCCGATACTTCCTCATCGACGGCTTTGGACGTCCTTTTCAATACATCAAAGCCGCCCTTCCGGCGGCAGTCGGCGAAACCCCGGAAGCCATCACCATTAATTCGACCTATGATTTGTGGTCGTATTCCGAGGACGAAGTGAACACCACATTGAAATCCATCGACACGTTGGACAAAGCCACAGCGTCCATCAAATGGATCAAGAATTGGTGATGCTCCCTCGCTGGATGCCTTTCAAAATCATCATTGACTCAGCGATCTCGGGCGAAGATTAATCCGCATGCCGATCGGTCTCGCCATTGCTTCCATCCTTGCGCTGTTTATCAGCTTCTGGGCGTTGAACATTGCGCGTGATCCGCGTGTCTGGCGGCTTTGGTGGATGGATCTTCTGGGGGTTTTGGACGTGGACTCAGATCGGGAACAGAGGCGGAGCCAGGAGGTCCAGATGTCCTTCATCTGCTATGCCTTGTTTGCGCTCCTGCTGGCCACCAGCCTAAGCGGGGCTTTCTGGACAGTTGATCTCGTGCGCGAGTACAAGCGGGAAAAAACGCGCTTTGAACGAGCGGTGGACAGCTCCAATCGAGAGATCGAAAAAGTCAAAAGCAAGCCACAGAGCATCAAGCGCGAGACTCGTTGACCCCGGGCTCTTTTGGTTTGCACGCAGCGCTCATTGCTGCGATGAAACGTGCCACCCCCTTGATCCATGAACCGCCAGGAAAATCTTGAAGCCCTCTTTCGCAACGGCAAGACCGTCATTCTTCCCATCGACCACGGTTGCGCCATTCCCGTGCCCGGTTTGGAAAATCCCTTCCAGCTCATTGATCAGGTCAATGAGTTCGTCGATGGCTACGTCATGAACCTCGGCGTCGCCCTGCGTGCAGCCGACAGTCTCGCCGGCAAGGGCATCATCCTGCGCACGGATGTCTATAACACCCGCACCACCGGTGAAGGCGCTGGCAGCATCGGGGTCTTTGGGGTCGAGGAAGCAGAAATGGTCGGCGCGAACGCCGTCATGAACATGCTCTACCCTTGGTCCACATACGAGAAGGCCAACTTCCAGGAATGCGCCGACCTCATTCGCCTGAGCCTCGACACCGACATCCCGGTCATCCTCGAATCTTTGCCCTACGCCCTCGGTGCGCCGGAAAAGTACACCGTTGAAAATGTCAGCTTCGCCACCCGTCTTGCCGCCGAACTCGGCTCGGATGTGGTCAAAATCCCCTACCCCACCAACGGTACGGTCGATGACTTCCGCCGCATCATTGGGCAATGCTTTGTCCCCGTCATCATTCTCGGCGGTGCCGCGATGGGAGATGATGCCGGCTTGTTGAAGATGGTCGAGGATGCCATGAGTGCAGGCGCGGCAGGCATCGCCATCGGTCGCAACGTCTGGCAGCACAAAAACCCGGCGGCCATCGCCCGCAGCCTTGCCGCCGTCGTGCATGAGGACGCATCAGCCCTCGAAGCGCTCGCCCTGCTGAAAGAACCGGTGCGTTGAACCAGTTTCGCTTCACGCCCCCATGAAACGATTGCTCCTTGCCGCCAGCCTGCTCGCTGCCACCTCCCTTGCCGCGCAGCAGCTTCAGACCTTTGAAATCAAGGCGGACGACTGGGCCGAGGGCGAACCACCGAAGGAAGTTTTCGTCGTTGATGGAACGATCAAGATCGCCGCACGCGACGGTAACAAGGCCATCGTCGTGGATCCCAATCCCATCACTGACGCGAGCGCCCAGCTTGCCATCTCCGCCAGTGGCAACGCCAGCATCGAGGCGAAAATCCTCGCCTTCAAACGTGGCCGTAGCACACCGCGCTTTGGCGTCAGCGTACATGGCATGAGCGGCCATCGTCTCATGATCAATCCGGCCAAAAAGGCGCTCGAAATCGTCCGCAACGACCAGACGCTCGCCACCGTGCCCTTTGCCTGGACCAGCGAAGCCTGGGTGAAGCTCAAACTCGAGGCCAAAAAGGGAGCGGGAGATGCTTGGATCATCACCGGCAAGGCATGGGCCGCCGATGCCGCTGAACCCGCCGAACCGCTCATCAAGCACGAGGAAAAGGCGCTCAAAGGCCAGGGCAAGTCCGCCATCTGGGCCACTCCGTTCTCAGGAGAACCGGTTTTCTTCGACGACATACGCATCAGCGTCGAAGCAACTCCCGCGCCTTGATTCACCGGACGACAGGAGGCGGTTTGACCGTCATCGGGGTCGGAAGCGATGCCACCGCCGTCTTCCCTTGAAGCATTTTGATGTCAGACAGGCGTGCGGACATATAGCCGACGAAAATATCCGCGTGCATCTCGATGGGCACGCGCAAGGCATCATCGGAAACCCAGATGGTGGCCGTTTTCATCTTCTTGTAGGCACTCAAGGCGAGCGTGCTGCGGTCAATCTTCCGAATCTGGAGGCCCACCTTGATGCACGGGCGGCTCTTGCCGCCAAAATTCAAAGCTTCACGGCCCTGCACGGTGAATGTGGTCAGGTAGGGTTTGTCCCATGGCTGCACCACACGGCTGATTCTCTGCCCGTTTTTCAGTTCCAGGCTGCGCACGTAAAGAATCACTGAAAGCAGATCATCCATCGGACCATACGCGCACAACGTCGTTGAGACCGCCGTCGCTCCCTTGCGTGGTTGGACGAGCGTTTCCGTGACCACCCGCCTTCTCTCAAACGACACACGGTACCGGCAGGTTTCGCTGCTGTCCGTCTCACTGTGCTGGAGAAAGTGCGCCCGCAGATCGCCTTGATGCATGATGGAGGTCATCTCACAGTCGTACTTCCACAAGGTGCGCGCAAAGCCCGTGCTCGCGGCGGTGGCGTCGGCTCTCCAGAAATCACCCGCCTCCCGCACGGTCAGCGTGGCCTTGCCTGCCGTGATCACGTTGTTCCAGCCGAGTTCATAGGTCAGTTCGCAGGGCGGCACACTCAGGTGCGATCCCGCCGTGCCGGGCGTGAGCCCCTTGGTCCAGTCCTGTGCCTGGGCACCAACCATGGAGTGGATCAGAAAGCAGATCAGCAGGAGCAGGCGATGCGTCATGCTCCCAGCATTCCCTCGATTTTCTCTTTTGCCAGTCTGTGTCTTTATTGCCACACTCACACCATCATGCACGACCCCCGAATAGACGCCCTCTCCCGCCAGCTCGTCCGCTACTCCACCAAGGTCAAAAAAGGCGACTTCGTCTGGATCGACCTCTTCGACGCGCCCAACACCGTCGGCCAGAGTCTCATCCGCGAAGTCGTCGCCGCTGGCGGCACGCCGATGGTCCGCATCAATGACGCCGTCATCACCCGCGAACAGATGATTCATGCCGACGAGAAGCAGTACGATCTCATCGCCAAGAACAACCTCGCGTTGATGAAGCAGACACAGTGCTACATCGCCGTCCGTGGCAGCCACAACATCACCGAGTCCGCCGATGTCCCGCCGGACAAGATGAAGCTGGTCATGAAAAAGTTGCGTCCCTTGCAGAACCGCCGCGTCGCCCACACCCGCTGGGTCGTCCTGCGCTGGCCCACCGCCTCCATGGCGCAGCAGGCAGGCATGAGCACCCAGGCCTTCGAGGACTTCTTCTTCCGCGTCTGCCTGCTCGACTACGAAGCCCTCCTCCCCGCCATGAACGCCCTCAAAAAGCTCATGGACAAGACTGAGAACGTCCACATCACCGGTCCCGGCACCGATCTGCGCTTCAGCCTCAAGGGCCTCAAGGCCATCGCCTGCGGCGGCAACCACAACATCCCAGACGGCGAAGTCTTCAGCGCCCCGGTCAAAGACAGCGTCGAGGGCGTCATCAGCTACAACGCCCCCACCATCTATCAGGGCATCGCCTTTGACGGCGTGAAGCTTGAGTTCAGCAAAGGCAAAATCGTCAAGGCCACCGCCAACAACACCGAGGCCATCAACAAGATCTTCGACAGCGACAAAGGCGCCCGCTACATCGGCGAATTCGCCATCGGCTTCAATCGCGAGATCAAGGAGTCCATGCGCGACATCCTCTTCGATGAAAAGATCGCCGGCAGCTTCCACTTCACCCCCGGCCAGGCCTACGAAGGCATCGCCGACAACGGCAACCGCAGCCAGGTCCACTGGGACCTCGTCAACATCCAGCGCCCTGATTACGGCGGTGGTGAAATCCGCTTCGACGGCCAGCTCATCCGCAAGGATGGCAAATTCGTCCTGCCCGAGCTCAAGCCGCTGAATTACTAGGTCGTGTTTGAAAACCTGCCAGCCACGATCAGGCGAAGCAAAGTGCTCATCTCGCTCCGCGAGATGAGCACAAGGCTTTCGCCAGCATGTTGCATCCCCACCATTCTTAAACCGGGGGCTTTGAGAAGCGCCAAGCTCATCTCGACGGAGCGAGATGGCTACTCTGCTGCCGCATCATTCGAGTGCCCCAGATGGTTTTCAAACACGGCCTAGCGGCCCTTAGACCGGCGGCTGGAAGTTCAGCAGCTCGATCTCCACCGCATGCTTCTTCTCTGGCTGGATCTCCACCGCCGAGATGCTGCCGTACTCGATGTTGAAATGTGCCATGCGCGCGAGCGGCCACTCCAGTAGCAGGGCGATCATCACGCGGATGATCCCACCATGGCAAAACACCGCCACCTTCTGGTGCGGATGCGCGTTCACGATGCGGATGAGGCACTCCTGCACGCGTGACCGAATGCCTTCCACGCTCTCCCCATTCGGAATGCCGTTGCTCTCGATGATCTCCAGCCAGTCAAACGCGCTCACGCCAAAGATCGACTGCACCTCGTCCCAGCGGTGCCCCGTCCAGTCGCCAAAGTCGATCTCACGCAGCCCTGGCATCATCTCCGGCTCCAGACCACGCTGTTTGGCCAAAGGAGCCAGCGTCTGCCCCACCCGCAGCATCGGGCTGGCATAGATCTTGTCGATCTTGGTGTCCTTCAGCCAAGCCGCCACCGCTTCGCCCTGCTTCTGGCCCAACGGCGACAACGCCATGTCGATGCGCGAGCCGCCGAAGACCTTGTGGTATTTCTCCTCCACCTCGCCATGGCGGATGAAATAAAGCTGCGTGGGATGATTCGGAAGATGGGATTTCACGCCCTGTCTATGAAACAGGCTGTAAGACGAGGCAAGGTGGGAAAGAAGCAGAAGCTTGAACGACTGGTGCCCGGCGCTTTGAAATTGCCGCTTGAGCCAGCTTCACCGGCCCGGTAATCTCCGCGCCATGACAGCGACTATCCAAAATCTCTTTGCCGCCGCCATGACTCTGGATGCCGACTCGCGGCGCGACCTCTCCGAGCAGCTGTGGGACACGGTGCAGCCACAGGACGAGTCCGTGTTCTCCGAGGCCACCTGGCAGGAAATCGGCCGCCGTGTGGCTGCGAGTGATGCGGGACAGGTCGAGCATGTGGCTGGAGATGTCGCCCTTGCCCAGGTCCGTGCTGAGCATGGTCTGGCAGCCGCAGAATGAAGATCGTTTTCCAGAGGCAGGCTCTCGAAGAGTATCGCGAAGCCGCAGCACATATTGCCCGGGATTCCGAGCAAAACGCTCGCTTGTTCATTCAGCGTGTCGAAGCCGCCATCGCCTACATTCAGTCGCACCCGGACTCCAACATCCGTGGCCGTCACGGCACACTCAGGCGCAAGATTCATCGTCAGTCGCACTGGATCGTTTATCGTCGGCTGCCATCGGAGCCGGACACGTTGGAAATCATCGCGATTGCTCACGAACGGCGCGGCGAGGAGTATTGGAAGCAGCGGTTTGAAAGTATGTAGCCTCTGCCGGCCCTCACCGCTTCACCGTCACATCCGGGCGTTCCTTCTTGAAGGCGGCGATGGCGGCGTCATCGAGCTGAGGGCATTCGGCCAGTTCCAAAGTTTTGAGTGACTTGATCCTGGCGAGAGTCGTCAGTGCGGCAGGGGTGAGGTTCTGGCTGCGGCGGAGCACCAGCCGGTTGAGCGACTTCAAATTCAGCAGGTGAGCGATGCCCTCATCAGTGATTGGCAGGGCATTCGGGGCCAGCCCCGTAGTGAACTCCAAGTTTTGGAGGTTGCTCATGCGTGAGATGGCTTCGAGCACCTGGTCATCCGTTGCCGAGGAAATGATGCCCAACTCCTTGAGCAGGGGAAAAGCGGCCTGTGCCTCGATGTCTTCCACGGTCGGAACCGCACCTTCCTGGAAGACAATCATCGATTGAGAGATGCCAGGAAACAAGGAGGCCAATTCCTTGGTCCACTCCTTGGCCTTTCCGGGTTCCGGGGTGTATTGGAGCGAGGTCAAAGGCAGCCCTTTGAACTGCTTCCAGGCCTCCAGGCTCAGGGGATTGCGCCCCAGGTGGAGCTTGGTGAGCTTTTTCAGATTTTTGAGTGGCACCACATCTTCATCAGTGAGCTCGTTGGTTGAAATAGAGGCGCTGATCAGGCCGCTGAGCTGCCCAAGCTGCTCGATCCCCTGATTCCGCAGGCCCGAGCTGCCGAAGTTCACAGACTGGAGCTGTTCGCAGTCCTTGAGCATCGAAAGGGCGCTGCCGGTGAACTGCTTGGTGGCGATAATGACTAGGCTCCGAAGATTGGGCAAGGATGCCAGGAACTGAGTGTTATCGTCGGTCACAGGGAGACCATTGGCCTCAAAAGTCTCCAGGCTTCGCAGTCCTGCCAGCGGAGAGAGATCGGTGAAGGTGACGGCTTGCTTGGCACCGAGGCTTTCGGACTTCAGGCGGATCGTCAGTACATCAAACGAGGACTTCGGCAGTTCTTCTTTCTTGGTGATGGCCTTGGTGTCACGGCCATCTCGAATGGTTACCGAGCCACCCAGGTCCAGCGCCCATTCCACCGCCTTGCGGTCGTCTCCGGGCGGGAATTTCTTGAGGGGAGCGCGGACGTTCCCTTCGGGGCTTCGCAGCTTGTCCGCTTCATTCATCGTCGCGGCTGCGCCGCCTGCGGTTTGACTGCGGACAGGAGTGTCCGCGCTCCCTTCTTTCCCCAATCCCTCGCGATACTCGCGCACGGTCTTCGCATGGGCGATGCGGTCCTGCTGGGTGAGCGTGGCCTCCAACTGCTTGAGGCGGGCGTCCAGCGGAGCGGTGAGGGTCTTCAAGTTCTCGGCGCGGGCGGCCTCGATCTTCGCATAAGCTTCGCGGTAGATGCCGCGCAACTTCTTGAGCGACTCGGTGGTGGTGACGGCATCTTCAGCGGGAACCGGTTGTTTGTCGGCGATGAGCTTCTTCTCCGCCTCCAACGCGATGACGCCATCCAGATGGCCGGCCTTCTTCTCACTGGCGATCTCCCGGTCGATGCCGCCGACGTAGCCCGCGTTCAGCTTCGCCAACTCCGCCTCGAAGGGCGCGGTGACGCGCTCGGCTTGCAGCTTCATGAATTGCTCATGCAGCGCCTTCAGCTCTGGAATGGCGGCCATGGCATCCGCCACCTTGGCCTGCTCCATCTGCTGCAGTTCCTGCTTCGCGGCGAGGGCACGGAGATCGTTGCCCTTCTCATCCACGCCGAGGATGCGCAGCGCTTCCGCTTCGGGAAGGCCGTCGAGGTTGATGACTTCGATGTCGCGGACGGTCCCGACAAGGTTGGCAAATGCGGGCTGTCCTTCACTGATGCTGTCGTCAAGCGAAGGACCAATCAGTTCGGCATCACAACGCGCCAGCACTCGGTTTCCAATGGCGGCAATTTCCCACACTGTTTCGTCCTTGCTCGGTCTGGCACTTTGACTGGAGGCAAGACTGGCATGCTTCATGCCGCCGCCTTCCGTTAATGCGCGAACAAGTGTTTTGACCTCTTTTAAGGCATAAAAATGGGTTCCACGATCACGAACGCGGAGTTCAAATTTGGAATCTCTTGTGGCGGTGAACCGTATCCCGCCATTCTGCATGACAAACTCAGCGGGCAGACGCCATGAGGTGTTCTTTGAGGCCGTTAGACGACCATTATCCCACGTCACGCCGCTTTCTCTCTGGCGCAGGTGCCCTGGCAAGTCCTCATGCTTGGTGATGACCTTCACCCACTGGCCGGGCGGGAACTTTGGGGCAGCAGACTTGGAGATGGGGAGACTGGGAGAAGAGCCACCTGCCGGAGCGGGAGCGGTGGCAGCCACGGCGGCAGGTTTGCGCAGATCATTGCCCTTCTCATCCACGCCGAGGATTTTGAGTGCCTCGGCTTCGGAGAGGCCGTCGAGGTTGATGACTTCGATGTCGCGGATGGTTCCTTTGAAGTTGGCTAAAATAACCATCCCGCTCTTGATTCGTGCATCAGTGGCAAAGCCAATGATCTTGTCGCTTCGACGTGTGATGAGCGTGTTGCCGACTGCTCCAAACTCCCATTGCTGCTCAGCCTTGGGTGGAGCAGGGAATGAAACCAGTTTGGGGAGGTCCGCAGGCTGGCCGTCCGCCGCAGGCCGTCCGATTTCTATACTCGTCGCTTTGAACAGATAACTATATTTGCCCGCGTTATCGCCGCGCATGCGAAGATTGAACGAGTCTGAAAGCATGGTGGCTCGCACCGCGCAGTTATTCATGTTGCCCACCGCTAGAGCTAGACCGAGATAGGTGCTGATCGAGTCCACCTCAAGTTTGCCGTTCTTGAGACGGACGCCGCTACCCGCTTTTTGAAACTGTGCTGGCAAGTCCTCAGTCTTGGTGAACACCTTCACCCACTTGCCAGGCGGGAACTGTGGCTCGGAGGGTTTGGAGACGGCGGGAGGAGTGGCGGTGGTTGCTTTCGGAGGTTCGGCGGGCTTGGGCTGGGGCTTGGGCACTGCGGTGGCCTTGGGGGTAGGCGCACTCGCCAGAGTGCGGGCGGGCGGGGTGGCGGCGGGCGTGCTCTCCGCGTTCTTGCGAACGCGCCTACCCTCTCCACCACCGAATATCACGAAAGCGCCGATGCCGATGGCCGCAGCGGCTCCGAGGCCGATGAAGAGCGGGGTTTTGGATTTGGGCGGCGTTTCAGGAGCGCGGGTGCCCTCACCCGCTTTGCTGGAGCTTGGCTGGCGGGTGGGGGCACCCGTACTCCGTTGTTGCGGCTT
>CAMCWM010000076.1 GCA_945882215.1 Akkermansia muciniphila
GCGGAAGTTCACTCCAGTCGAAGGCGTCTATCGCATCGATTTGCCCGGTAAAGTCACCCGCATTCTCTGCGAAGGCGCGGAACGCCCCAACGGCATCCTCATCTCACCGGACGACCGCTATCTATACATCGCCGACAACAATAACAACACCCACGGCGGCTCACGGAAGCTGCTGCGCTATGAATTGGACGCGAGCGGCGATGTGAAGCCCGGCACGCGGAAGGTCATCTTCGACTGGAAAGACGGTCGCGGACCCGATGGCATGAAAATGGACGCCGCAGGGCGCATCTACGTCGCCGCAGGCACGAACAAGGCCACGGAATACGAAACGAACCACTTCAAGGCCGGCTGCTACATCCTTTCGCCCTCCGGTCGCCTCATCGACTTCATCCCCACCGCGCCCGACGAGTGCTGCAACTGCGCCTTCGGCGGCAAGGACGGCAAAACCCTCTTCATCACCTCCGGTGGTCATCTCTGGAGCGTGCCGCTGAAATGAAATCCTTTATCCTCATTCTGTTCCTGCCCACGCTGCTCCCCGCCGCCGAGCTGCCCGACATCCGCAGCGTGCCTGCGGATCTCGTCGTCCCAGCTTTGAGCGAAGGACCGCCCGTCGCTGGAAAACGCGTCCGCCACGGACTGAGCGTGCTTTACCTGCCCACCGATTGGAAAGCGGACGCGAAATGGCCAGTGATCGTCGAACTCGCCGGAAACGGCGGCTACACGAACAAGTTCGGCGATGTCAGCACCGGCCTGCCCGAAGGCAGCAACCTCGGCTACGGCCTCTCCGCCGGTCGCGGCTTCATTTGGCTCTGCGTGCCGTATCTGAACGCGAAGGGCGATCAAATCGCCATCAAATGGTGGGGCGACGCACCAGCCTACGATCCGCAGCCGACCCTCAAAAACCTGCGAGAGACCGTGAAAAGTGTCTGTCGCGACTTCAACGGCGATGAATCGAAGATCGTGCTCGCCGGATTTTCACGCGGAGCCATCGCCTGCAACTATCTCGGCCTTCACGATGACGAAACCGCGAAGCTCTGGTGCGCCTTCTTCGCTTACAGCCACTACGACGGCGTCAAAAAATGGCCTTATCCCGACTCAGATCGCGAATCCGCCCTCGTCCGCCTCAAACGCCTCGGCAATCGCCCGCAGTTCATCTGCGGCGAGGGTTCGAACGCGCAAGAAACCGAGCAATACCTCCGCCCACTGCTCCCCAACGCCGATCTGACCTTTCTGAGCACCGGCTTCCGCAATCACAACGACGCCTGGACGCTGCGCCCAAGTCCGGCGCGTGAAAAGGCCCGAGAATGGCTGCTCAGTGCCACTAAAAAGTAGCTGTTATCGTCCGCCATCACGTCACGGCGGTCTCGTCGCAGGCTTTATTCAACGGGTTTGCTATAGTGGTAACGCCGGTGCTTGTCGGAGGCTTTTTCGGGATCGCTTGGGTCCACCACAAAGGTCGCGGGGTCAGCGCCGGGGATGACGTTGGCCCCTGAATACACTTGCTTGGCGTCCTTGGCATAGCCAAAGCCCTGGGATGAGGCTCCGATCACTTCGAAGGTCTTGGCATTTGAGTCCGGCAGGGCGAGTGGCGGGCTGCCGTGGGCATAGCAGAAGTAAGCACGTTGGTTGTCCTTGGCGAAGCGGTATTGGAGGAGCTGGAACGTCGCCGCATCGCCGCCTTCTACCACCTGGCCCCGCCAATAAACGTGCTTGGCATCCTTGGCGAACTCCCCCGACTCACCGCCGCTGCCTTGGAAGGAGGCCGGGTCGGCTCCGGCGAGGATCGCGCTGCCAAAATACACTTGTTTCGCATCCTTGGCATACCAGGACTGGATCACTTGGAAGGTGCCGCTGTCAGCGATCGGTGTTGCCTGCTTGCCCACATAGTAGTCGAGCTTGTCATGCGCCCAGATGTGATCGTCTTGGCCCCAAACTTTCTCATCCAGCACCTTGAAGCTCGCCCTGTCACGCACATGCAGCGGCGTTGGCCCGAGATAGTAGTCTTTTTTGTCCCGCCCGACTCCCGCTGTGCCTGCAAGTTCAAAGGTGGCGGGGTCCGCGCCTTCGATCACGGCGGTGCGGTAATAGACCTGCTTCGCATCCTTCGACAGGGCGCTCCATTTGTCCATGACCTGAAACGTTTCCACATCAGCCCCCTCCAAGATCCTGGGTCCGCAAAAGACGTGCTGCGCATTCTTCGCATAGCCGGGGCAAGGATCTTGATATGGCTCAAGGATCTTGAATCCCTGGGCCTCAGTCACCTCCGACTCGGACCACTTGCCGAACAGGCCGTCACTCTGCCAACTGTTCCAGATCACTTTGCCGCCGCTGATCTCGTAACCTTCTTTGCCACAACTGACGAGCAGCAGTGGAAGCAGGAACCCAATCAAACAGGTGAGCGAGGATGGCTTCATGTGGTTAAGAGTAGCCATGAAAAGCCCGCTTTGACAAATGGTTGAACGAACCATCAAACTACGAATCACCTGAGCAACGATTCGACGGCCTGAAGGATCGTTTCCACCTCAGCGAGACGGCCCACGCCTTCGTAGCCGCAGGCGAGCATGCCTTCGGCGGGTTCGACGAATTGAGCGCCGTAGCCGCGCAGGGTCTCGACGTTCTTCAGCGTAGCGGGATGCTGCCACATCTTGCCGTTCATGGCCGGAGCAATCAAGATGGGCGCACGGGTGGCGAGTGCGATGGCCGTGAGGGCGTCATTGGCGAAGCCGTGAGCCATGCTGGCGAGCACGTTGGCGCTGGCGGGGGCGATGAGCAGCAGATCGGCCTCGTCGGCGAGCTGGATGTGGCCGGGCTGCCAGCCTTCCTTTTCGGCGAAGAGGTCGGTGATGACCGGATTTTTCGACAGTGTGCTCAAGGTGAGCGGCGTGACGAATTCGAGCGCGGATTGGGTCAGCACGCACGTCACGCGATGACCGGCTTTGGTGAGCTGGCTGGCGAGGTCAGCCGCCTTGTAGGCCGCGATGGAACCGGTGACGCCGAGGATGATGCGTGACATTTGGCGACGATAACGCGGAAAATGCTGTGCTAAAGCCCGAACTACGAACGTGCTTGCCTTAACGCGTGCGTGACCGCACATTCCGCGCCCCAACCCCCGACTGAATGCGCTGCCCCAAATGCGGAAGCTCCCAGGATAAAGTGATCGACTCACGCGAGGCGCGGGAAGGGCATGCCATCCGCCGCCGCCGCGAGTGCATGAAGTGCGATTTCCGCTTCACGACCTATGAGATCGTCGAGCGCGAGGAATTGCGCGTGGTGAAGCGCAACGGCGCCCGTGAGAGCTTCAACCGCGACAAGCTGCTGGGCGGCGTGCGCAAGTCCTGCGAGAAGCGCCCCGTCAAAATGGAGCAGCTCGAGCAACTCGTGGACGACATCGCGAACGAGCTGGAGGAGGAAGGCTACCGCGAAATTCCATCAACCGTGATCGGCGCGAAGGTCATGCGCCGTCTGGAGGCCATCGACCATGTCGCCTACGTGCGCTACGCGTCTGTTTACCGTCAGTTTGAGGACGTGGGCGAGTTCATCGACGAGATCAAGAGCCTCGGTGAACGCCGTCCGCGCGATGTGAGGCAGCAGGAGCTTTTCCGTTAATCCGCCATGTCCGAGAAGACCATCTTCCAAAAAATCATCGACCGCGAAATCCCGGCCCCGCTTGTTTACGAGGACGAACTGGTCGCGGCCTTCAATGACGTCAATCCGCAGGCCCCGATCCATGTGCTGATCGTGCCGAAGAAGCTGATTCCACGCGTGGGCGAGGCCGTTGCCGAAGATCAGGCCACGCTGGGGGCTCTGCTGCTCGCGGCGGGCAAAATCGCCGACAAACTCGGCATCAAGGACCGCAGCAAGGGTTTCCGACTCGTGATCAATCACGGCAAGGACGCGGGCGAGTCGGTGCCGCACCTGCATGTGCATCTTTTGGCAGGACGCAGCCTGGAATGGCCTCCGGGCTGAGAAATTTTGCAACTTCGGGCCGCTGAGGCGGTTTTTTTGACATCATGGAACCGTTCTCTCCCCAAGACCCTCTCACGAAGCTGCTGGCCCAGGCCCGCAAGATCGAGGCGCGTTCCAATTTTACGCAAAACGTGGTTCGCGCCGCCCGCCAGACGCCGCAGGATCGTGGCTGGCTGGCAGCGGTTCGCGCGTGGTGGGAAGATGTTTCGTATGCGCCTGCCGCTGGTCGCTGGTCGCTCGCCGCCGGGGCTGCCGCGGCCATCGCGCTGACCTTTGCCGTGCTGCACACGCAGCCGGAAGCGGCTCCGCAGATCGTTGAGCAGACCCTTCCCGCGCCGGAAGTGCCCTTGCTGCCTGCGGCGGAGACGCCGTGGGAGACCGCTTATCAAACTGAGGCGCTGCTGGCCGTGGAAGACACCACCCAGTTCACCGACAGCGAGATCGGCTTCCTGCTCTATTAAGCCGTGTCCGTGACGAAGTCGTGACGCGTTCGTCTGTGTGACGAAACATGCACACTCCTTTGCTAGCCACATTCGCGGCGCATGGAACACATGCGGCACATGCCCACGTTGCAAGAACCCACGCGTCCTAGGCCGACGCGACTCCTGAAATCGGCCCATGACATGGTCTTCCGCCATGTTCACAACTCCAACCTCATCTACAACACGGCGTGGGAGGACCCGCGGCTCGACCGGCAGTTGATGAAACTGGATCGCGGCAGCCGCGTGGTGATGATCACCAGCGCCGGCTGCAACGCGCTGGATTATCTGCTCGATGACCCGGCGGAGATTCATGCGGTGGACATGAATTATCGGCAAAACGCGCTGCTGGAGCTCAAGCAGGCGCTCATTCGCAAAGGCAGCTTCGATGAGTTGTTTGAGATGTTCGGCCTTGGCTCGCATCCTGAGTTCAACGCCGTGTATGAAAGCGTGCGCGGCACGTTGTCAGAGCCTGCGCAAAAGTTTTGGGACAGGCGCATCGGCTTCTTTAATCCGACGAGCCTCAAAAAATCCTTCTACTACCACGGCACCTCCGGCATCGCCGCGTATGTGATGGGGAACGCGCTGTTCAAGCTACGGCCGAACATCAGAAACTTCGCCACCTGCCTGCTCGACGCCCGCTCGCTTCAGGAACAACGCGAGGCGTATGAGCTCTTCGAGCGCGAGATTTGGGGGCCGTTCAGCAACTGGCTGCTGCGCCAGCCCACGCTCATGACGCTGCTCGGCGTGCCGCGTCCGCAGATCAAGCTCATCCAGGACTCCTACCCCGGTGGCCTGACGTCTTATGTGAAGGACAAGCTGCGCCATGTGTTCACCGAGCTGCCCGTCGCCGACAACTACTTCTGGCGCGTGTACATGACCGGTTCCTACACGCTGGGCTGCTGCCCGAATTACCTCAAGCAGGAGAACCTTCCTGCGCTTCAAGCACGTGTGGATCGTTTGAAGAGCCACACCACGACGGTCTCCAATTTCCTGCGCGAGCATCCCGGCAGCTACACGCATTTTGTGCTGCTGGATCATCAAGACTGGCTCGCCGCGCATGACACGGCGGCGCTGCTTGATGAGTGGGAGCTGATCCTCGCCAACAGCGCCGCAGGAGCCAAAATACTGATGCGCTCCGCCGGTCTCGATCTCAGCTTTGTGCCGCAGTCTGTGCGCGCCCGGCTGCGCTTCTTCCCGGAACGCACCGAGGCGCTGCATCAGCTCGACCGCGTCGGCACCTACGGCAGCCTGCACTTTGCGGAGGTGCTTGGATGAATGCGGCGGCGGCTCCAAACACCGCGCTGGAGCGCTACTACCAGTTCCACTCGCGCATCTACGACGCCACGCGCTGGAGCTTCCTGTTTGGGCGCGAGGAAATCCTGCGCCGCGTCGCACGTGTGGCCTCCCCACGACGCATTCTTGAAGTCGGCTGCGGCACCGGGCGCAATCTGGCCGGCCTGAGGAAGCGTTTCAAAGAAGCGCGCATCACAGGCGTGGATCTGTCCGATCAGATGCTCGCCATTGCCGCGCAAAAGGTACGCGATGATCAAATCACCCTGCTGCGCCGCGCCTACTCGGCCCCTGTTCACACCGGGCGCAAAGGTTTCGATCTTGTGCTCTTCTCATACGCCCTCTCCATGTTCAATCCGGGCTGGGAGCAGGCGATCGACGCCGCGTGGAATGATCTGGACGAGGGAGGCCTCATCGCCGTCGTGGATTTTTCGCACTCGCGTTTCTCGTGGTTTCGCCGCTGGATGGGCGTGAACCACGTGCGCATGGAAGGCCACCTGTGGCCGTATCTGGGCCGACGGTTCATGCCCCTGCTCGATGAACGCTTCTCCGCCTACGGTGGTGTGTGGAGCTACGGCATCTTCATTGGACGAAAACAGGCGTGAACGAAGAGCCCCGTCTTATCCACCGCTATGGGCAACACGCGGCTGCCATCTGGCGCACGACATGGTGGCATGCGTCGCCAGACAATCGCGGCGGCGTGACCGGGACGGTGGCGCTGCAAATCGCAGTCACAGGCTTCATCGCCGGTCATGCCGGCCTGCCGAATGAATGGCTGCACCTCGGCTGGCTGCTGGTCACTGGATTCTTTGCCATCGCATGGTCGGACTGGCGGCCAAACCTCACACGTTGGTCCGCAGATCCGGGGGCCGTGCTCACCGCGACTTTCCTGCTGTGGATGACAGCACGCTCCTGTTTCAGCGAAGCATTCCTGCATGGCGACGCTTCGGCAGAAATCACCCGGGGCATCCTCGGTGCCGTGTTGCTCGTGCTGTTTTGCGCACTCGTCTGGCAGCAGGCGCAAAAGCATGACTCATGGCAGGTCACCGGCTGGGTGACGGGCATGACAGGCGCCCTGGCCGCTCTGATCAGCATCTTGCTGTCCTATTTCGTGCTGCCAAGCCATCACGCTGGCGAGCGGCTCACAAATCTGCTCGTGCATGGCGGCCTCAATCCGGTCTGCGCCGGCCTCACTTTCGGCTTCGCCGCTGTCTGGCTGGCGGCGTTGATGGAAAACGAGACCACCCCTTTGCCGCGCCGGTTCCTTTGGGCAGCCGTCGCCACGCTGAACCTCGCGGCGTTTCTTTCCGCCAGTCGTGGGGCCATGCTGGCCTTGTTCTGTGGTCATGCGGCTTTGCTCATCGCCCGCGGGTGGCGGCGTGGTGCGGTGGCGGCCAGTGTTTTCGTCCTCACCGCCACGCTTTACTTCACCAGCGCCCCCTTGCTGGCAAAACTCGACCAATGGCGGGTTGAAACAGCGGAACTGGCCGCTCATCAGCCCGGCATCACCCACCATCTCCAGCAGGCCGTGGAGCGTGGTGACAACGGCCGCATCGACATCTACCGCGCCGGTTGGAACGCCATCGACAATTTCTGGCTCGGCACCGGCCAATGGGGCGTGCGCGAGGTCTGGCAGTGTGAGCTGCAGACCAGCGATGACACCCTGATGTCACATCTGCACAGCGCCTTCTTCGCCACCTTCGTGCATGGCGGTGTCATCGGTGCCGCGTTGCTTCTCGCCTTGCTCGCTCACGGGGTTCGGTGTGCCGGGCGCATTGCCACTCATGGCGATGCAACCTGGATCGCGCTGCTTGCCTTCGGCTGTGGAGGGCTGCTATTTGATGGCGAATCACTCGCCTCGCTCACCACGGCCCCACGTTTTGAAGGACTCTTATTTTGGCTGCCGTTGACGGTGGCGCTCGCTCGCGGCGGTGTCACTTCGCCAGCAACACCTGCCTGATGCCGACCTCGCCCTCAAAGGCGATGAAGTTGAGCTGCTCTTTCACCTCGGCAAAGACAGCGTGTTTCGCTTTCGTGGTCGTGCCGGCGAACTCGACGGTGAGCTCGTCGCCTGCAAAGGTGAGGCGCAGCGTCTGCCACTCGCCAGCTTTGAATTTCACGCGTTTTTTTTCCAGCGGCACCGTCTGGTCGGCAGATTCGCCTTTCTCGGGGTTCTTGGCGATGTCGATGAAGGCTCGCGAAAGCACGACACGGAAACTGCGCGCGTTGCCGGCGGTGTGAATGCGCAGCGAGTGCCGGTCCGCCTCGCCGAGACGGAGTTGAAATTCGATCACGCCTTCCTGCAAGTTCACCGGACCGGTGAGCGCCGCACCCTTGGCGTCGGCCTTGCCAAACATCGCGTCATCGCGCGCCGCCCAGCCCTTGCCGCGATAGGTTTTCAAATCGACTGGCTCGGCGTTCTTCAGCGGTGGCAGCTCGGCAAAGGCGGGTTTCGGTTTCGCGTCAGCGGGCGGCAGTTCGCGGCTGTAACCGCCGTCACGGTAGCGGTTGAGCAATGTTTCGAGGTCTTTGACCACTTCGGGATGGGCGGCGGCGATGTCCTTCTCCTCCGCGATGTCCGTTTTGAGGTCGAAAAGCATCCGCTGGTATTGTGAGACGTGGGCTTTCTTCGCCGCAGGCTTCACGTCATCCGCCGGAACGCCCTCGATCCATTTCTGGCCGGCTTTGCGGATCGCAAACACACCATCGGCGCTGTGGACGATGACATCGGGCCGCAGCGGGCCTTCATACTTCGCGCCGAGCCATGCTTTGGAGACATCAAAGCTGTCCTCCGCCGCTTCGCCGGCCTTTGGCAAGGCGTAGCCGGTGATCGCGGCCACGCTGGCGAGAGTATCGACCACGCTGATGGTTTCATCGCACACGGTGCCAGCGGGCACATGGCCGGGCCAGCGCACGAGGTAAGGAACACGGAAGCCGCCTTCCCACACATCATGCTTTCCACCGCGGAACGGCCCCACGGGCTTCAATCCAGCGGTTTGGGCCACGTTTTGCGGCGTGTCGCCGGTGGGTTTGTTCACGCCGCCGTTGTCGCTGGTGAAGAGCACGAGCGTGTTTTGGGCGAGGCCCTGTTTATCGAGTGCGTCGAGCACGCGGCCCACGCTGATGTCCAGGTCGCTGATGAAGTCGCAAAACGGCCCGCCTTTGCTTTTCCCGGCGGTTTGCTTCGAGGGCGTGATCGGGTTGTGGACGGCCACGGGGGTGAAATAGACGAAAAACGGCTTCTCCGCGTTCTGCTGGCCGATCCACGTCACGAGCTTGTCGGTGAGCGTGCCCATGACCTCGTCGTCGATGCGTTTCGGGGCATTAAGTTCGAGATTTTTGACCGGTTTGCCCTTTTGCTGGCCGATCGTGACATACGGCGGACTCGGCGAGGACGGGCTGTCTTTGTTCAGGCCATAAACCCAGTGGTTCTCAACATAGACGCCGCTGAGATCGCCGTGGTTGGCGGGGACGCCAAAGTGGTAGTCGAAGCCGATTTCGAGCGGTCCGGGCTTCAGCTCCTTCGTGTAATCGCATTTCTCCGCCGTGCCGTAGCCGAGATGCCATTTGCCGACGGCAGCGCAGTTGTAGCCCTGGTTTTTCAGCATGGAGGCCACGGTGAGACGTGTGGTCTCGATGTGCAGCGGCGCGGTGGTGCCCAGCACCTCGCTGATGAGGGAGGTGCGCCAGCAGTAGCGACCGGTGATCATGGAGTAACGCGTGGGCGAACACACGGAGGAGGTCGTGTTGGCATCCGTGAAGCGGCGGCCTTCCTTGGCGAGGCGGTCAATGTTCGGCGTCTGCACCAGATCGGGATTCGCACCGTAACAGCCGACGCTGCCCCAGCCTAGGTCATCGCTGAGGATGACGATGACATTGGGCCTTTCAGCGGCAATGACGGCGGTGCTGAGAACGAGAAAGGCGAGGAGGGAGCGCATGGCCCGTCGTTGACGAAAGCATATCCTCGTGACTTTCATCGACTTGCGCCTTTCCCATTGCGGCAGCGGCCCCACGCTTCACAATGCGCCCCGCCATGTCCGCCCGCATCGTCTTCTCCTCCTTGCTCTGCCTTCTCAGCCTGTTCATCGCCGGCTGCGAGACCGCTTCCTCACCCTATGCAGGAGAACAAATTGCGGCCCGCCAGCGGCAGCTCGCCATGGAGCCACGGGGTGACTTTTACATCGGCCGCCGGTTCTTCCTCGATCACACGCACTTCTGGGGCTACCTGCGCCGCCCGGGCGAAAGCTGGAACAACTCCAAGCTCGTCATCATGAACGAGCGCTACATGAAAATCCCCAATCGCCTGCCCGAGCAGCCGAACGACGGCGGTTATGCCTACGGCGACGATCACAACACCGAATACCGCATCTGGGGCCAATACACGGGACGCCGTGTGTTTGACCCGAACAGCAACCTGGTCCTGCCCGAGTTTGAGCTGCGCCGCTGGGAGGTCGTCAATGAAAGCCCCGGCTGGCTGTTCAAGCCCAACGAACGCTTCAACGGTTCCCAGCTCCTGCGCGCCGAGCCAGGCTCGACGCCATAAAGGCGTAATGACGAAACCAGAATGGCGAATGACTAATTAAAATCGCAACGCGTTCTGGCCATTCTGATTTCATTCGTCATTCGTCATTCGTCATTCGTCATTCCTCATTCTGATTTCGTCATTTTTCCAACATGCCCACGACCGACCTGATCGCCGATCTCGAATGGCGCGGCCTGCTCAAGCAGTGCAGCGACCTCGAAGCCCTCAAAGCAGCCCTCAAGACCCAGCAGACCTTCTATTGCGGCTTCGATCCGACGGCGGACAGCCTGCACATCGGCAACCTGCTGCCGCTCATGGCTCTGCGCCGTGTGCAGGAGCACGGGCACAAGGCCATCGCCATCGTCGGTGGCGGCACCGGTTTGATCGGCGATCCCAGCGGCAAAGCCAACGAGCGCACGCTCAACACGCCCGAGACTGTCGCCGCCTTTGTGAAGCGCATTGAGGTGCAAATCAGGAGCATCCTCATTCCCGACAAGACCATCATCGAAGACAACGCCTCGTGGATCTGCAAGCTGAGCGCGGTCGAGCTGCTGCGCGATGTGGGCAAGCACTTCACCATCGCGTGGATGCTCGCGAAGGAATCCGTGGCCGCGCGTCTGGAGAGCGGCATCTCGTTCACCGAGTTCACCTACATGATTTTGCAGTCGTATGACTTCGTCGTGCTCAACGAGCGCCACGGCTGCACCGTGCAGATCGGCGGCAGTGACCAGTGGGGGAACATGACCGCCGGTATCGACCTCGTGCGCAAGCTGCGCGGCCAGCAGACCTTCGTCGTCACCTTTCCGCTCATCACCACGAGTTCCGGCAAAAAATTCGGCAAATCCGAGGCTGGAGCCATCTGGATGGACCCGGCGAAGACCAGCCCGTATGCCTTCTACCAGTTCTGGGTGAACTCCGAAGACCCCGACGTGCCGCGCTTCCTGCGCCAGTTCACGTTGCTCTCGCATGAGGAGATCGAAGCCATCGAAGCCGAGCACAACGCCCGTCCCGAACTCCGCAGCGGCCACAAACGCCTCGCCGCCGAAGTCACCCGTATGGTGCATGGTGAAGACGAGCTGCAAAAAGTCATTCTGGCTTCGCAGGCGCTGTTCGGCGGCGCCGATCTCACCACCGCCGATGTCAGCACGCTGATCGAAGCCACTGCCTCCGCTCCGAGCACCGAAGTCGATCTCGCCAACATCCCGCAAGTGGCAGACCTCCTCGTCACCCTCGGCCTCGCCACCTCCAAGGGCGATGCTGGCCGCCTGATGAAAGGCGGCGGCTTCTACATCAACAACGCACAAGTGGACGCTGGCTCTGTGCCGACGCTAAGCGCCGATCATTTCCTCGGCGGCAGGCTTTGCATCCTGCGCAAAGGCAAGAAGAGCTATGCGACGGTGCGTGTGGCGGGGGCGTGAGTCATTTATCGAGATTCACTCAACGATCATTACGTCGTAAGGACGAAGAAAGAGATCGTACTCAGGCCGCTCCTTATCCAAGACCGCTTTCGAGTTCACCTGGATGCTTTTGTTGCCTTGGGGCGTCTTGCGAATCACTCGAATCTTGGGAAAGGAATTCTTTCCTGTATATCCTCCGGCTCTTTTCAAAAAGGTCGAAACGGTCGTGTCTTGATCAACAGGCAGATCATATGTGCCTTGCCTTTGGATGGCTCCCAAGGCGACCACGAACTCAATATCATGACCACGACATGGGCCGTTACCAACATGTCCGCTATCGACCACAAGCACTGTGGCATCCTTGAAAAATTCTCTCTCCAATCTGGCTTTGATTCTGTTGGCCACTTCACGGCAAGTAAGCCCCTCGGCTTTAAGCGGTCCAAGATAAGGGGCTTGGATTTCACCTGTCACCGCAACGACTTGCTGAAGTGCCTCACGTTTGTCCTCCAAGATTTGGATGGTGATGACGTGGCCCTTCTCGATTGGCTTCAGGTTGTCCACTTCCGCCATGCTTGCCGGCATTTTCAACGGAACAGCCTTCGCCTTTTCCTCGCTGCGTGCCCCGAGGGTTGCCACCACCACCACGAGGATGCCGCCAAAAGCCCGAAGATATCGTAACATGCAGTGCATCCTATCCAAGTTAGCAATGTGACGGCAAGATCATTCATCCTTGCCAGCGGGAAAGATGTGGCCGTGCTTTACCAACACTATTCTATGAAGCTCACTTCACTCCTTTTTGTCCCGGCTGTTGCTGCCTTTTCGCTTCAAGCCGCAGAACCGACCACGCTCGAATCCGACCTGCTCATTGTCGGTGGCAATGAATCCGGCTGTGCCGCTGCCATTCAGGCGGCGCGACTTGGTGTGAAGAAGATCGTGCTGGTGAACGACATCGACTGGCTCGGCGGGCAGTTCAGCGCTGAAGGAGTCGGCTGCCCGGATGAATGGACGGGCGTGAACGGACGGCGCGTGAATTTTCCACGCAGCGGCATCTACAACGAGGTCATCAACCGCATCCGTGCGCACAATTCGCAGACCTACGGTCTTCCATCGCCCGGCAACGCCTACTGCGGCACGGAGACCATCGAACCGGCGGCGGCGGCGAAGATTTTTGAAGAGCTCCTCAAACCGCACGTCGATGCCGGTGTGCTGCGCATCGAACGCCGCTGGCAGCCCGCAAAAGTTCAGGTGGAAAAAGGCGCGGTGACCTCGGTCACGTTTCATCGGTCGGACTTGTCGGAGAAGTCAGAGCTGACGATCAAAGCACGTCTCACGCTCGATTCCTCCGACTGGGGCGATGTGATCCGGCTCAGCGGGGCGAAATACGGCGCGGGTGCGGATTTGAAATCGCGCTTCGGTGAAGTGAGCGCTCCTGAAACCTACGACGACGCCGGCCAGCAGGAGATGAATCCGCTCTCCTGGTGCCTCGTGCTGCGTGAAGCGGGGAAGAACAGTACCATTCCCAAACCCGCGAGCTACGATCCGCGTTCTTTTGCCCAACTCGACAAAACCCCGCCGTGGGTGGACAGCGACATGAGCGCGGGCGTTTACAGCCAGTCTGGATGGAGTGTTTACACGCATCGTCGCTTGGTGGATCGCTGGCACAACGATCTCGCTCCTGGCACCGAGGCGACGTTCCTGAACTGGCCGGTCCAGGATTATCCGCTCTGCCAGTTGCCGCAGCGTGTCGTGGATGCGCTCGAAAAAACCGAAAGCGGCGCTTCGAAGAAAAACATCGTCGATCTCACACCCTCGCAGCGCCAGATCATCTTCGACGACGCGAAGCAGCACGCGCTGGGCATGCTGTATCATCTGCAAACAGCTGTGCATGATCGTGTGGGCGACTTTCCGCAGACGTTTCGCTACATGAAGCTCACCACGGAGTTCGGCACGCCGGACCTGTTGCCGCCGAAGCCGTATGTGCGCGAAGGTTTGCGCCTGGAAGCGCTCTACATGCTGCGCGAGCAGGACATCCGCGCTGAAACCCGCGAACCGAAGTGGGCAAAGGTACTCGTGCCGGATGGCGTGTTTGGTTTCCAGTTCAACATCGACTTCCATCCCACGCGCCGCCGCTTCCTCACCGAGGATCGCAACGGACCGTGGCAGTATGTGCAGACACCGGCGCGCGGCTGGCACACGGACACAGATCGCGCGATGTTCCCGCTTCGCGGCCTCGTGCCGGTGAAAATGAACGGCCTGCTGGGCTGCTCGAAGAACATCGGCGTCAGCAGCGTGGTGCAGAGCGCGCTGCGCTTGCACGGCCAGATGATGCACGTCGGCCAGGCGAGTGCCACGCTGGCCTGGATGTGTCTGCGCGATGGCGTGCAGCCGCGAAACATCGCAGGTTCGCAGAAGCATGTGCGCGAGCTGCAACTGCGCCTCGTGCGTGGCAGTGGTGGTCCAGGCTTGCTGCTCTGGCCATGGCACGATCTTCCCACCGATTCGTTGCATTTTGAAGCCGCGAACATGCTCGCCGTGCGCGGCATCTGGCCTGCGGACGCTGACAGCGTCTTTTTTGGTGCCGATCACATCATGACACGCCGTGAACTCGCCCGCGTGCTTGCACGTCTCGTCCGCGCGCAAGCCAACGCGCCGCAATGGACGATGCTCGGGAAACCACGTTTCACCGATGTCGACCAGGACGATGCCGACCGTGCTGCCATCGAATCTCTCTGCTCCTGGGGCATCGTGACCACGGACAAAACCTTCAACCCCGACAAGCCCGCCGACTGGTCCACGCTCTATCGCTGGTCGCTTGCCTTGAAACTGCCCGCGAACGCCGGTCTCATGGCCAAAGAAGCAGCGCAACGACCGCTCACGCGTGCGGATGCGGTGATTCAGCTCTGGCGCATGCTGCGCACACGCGGCGAATGGCTGAGCGAGGCTGATTCCTGGCTGCAGCCCGACAACGATCACGATGAGGACGAACGCAAAGACCTCGACGATCCCCTGCCCTTCGACAGCAACAACAACAGCGTGCCGGACCGGCTCGAATACCTGCCGTGATCGTCAGGCGTCTTTCCGCTGCATCCATTTTTTGCCGACGGCGAGGGCGCGGAGCGTTTCGTTCAAGCGGCGCTGGATCGTCTCCTCCTGCTTCGCGGTGCTGATCCAGACTTTGTACTCGCGCTGATACGTGGGCCGAAGTGAATTGAAACCAGCCGCAGCAGCCGGGTTTTTCTTCAATGCTTTCGCAAGCGCTGGCGGCATCGGCCATTCCTCGCGCTGCTTGGGTGGCGGCGGTTTGGCGGATGCATCGGCGTCCAAGGCCACGGCGGCATGCAGCAGACGCCGGAAGGCCTGCGCATTGAGTTTCTCCGCTTTGGTGACGCGGATGGACTGGATGCTGGTGTTGGATTCACCGCCCTCGAAAAGGTTTGTGATCTCACGCAGCTCCGTGCCGCGAAAGAAGGTGATGCCGAGATGCTTCTGGCACGCGCTGAGGCCGCAGACGAGCTTCCGGCCGCTGAAACACAGCATGTGCCACTTGATCGATTCCGTGAGGTCCGGCTCCCAGCGTTGAATCCAGGCCCGCACCTGCCGCGCCATGGCCTGCGAGAACTCCGGCGCGAGATCGAGCCAGGTTTCAGGATCGCGTGTGGGCGTGCGCGAGCAGTCCATGCGAGCGAACTCAGCTCACCGGCGTGAGCAGGACTTTGTGCACATCGAGCACGGCGCTCTTCGCCTTGGTCACCGGATCGATGACGAGGTTCTGTTTGCCGGTGCTTTTGATTTCGACTTCACCGACCGCCGCTTCGGACCACTTTTGGAAGCCGCCGGTGTCCTTCACGGTGAATTTCAGCTCCTGGCCGCCGAGTTTGACGGCGACTTCGCTGCCTTCTTCGCCGGTGCCGCAGCCGTGAACGACGGTGACCTTGTAGCGGCCTGGTTTGGCGACATCGAACTGCCATTCGGCGAAGTCATCCGCGCTCGTCCAGAAGCCGAGGCAGTTTTTTTCGGGCTTGGGCTCGTAGCGCATGTTTTCCGACCAGGTGGTGGCGCTGCCTGCTTCGAGGACGATGCTGCCGTCAGCGGCCTGCACGGGCGCGGGGCCCTCGGGAGCGGGAACAAAGGTCACCTGATGGATTTCGAAGCCAGGCTCTGCGCCAGTCGCCGCCACGTAGAGCGAAAAGGGATACAGGGTGCTCTTTTCGACATACACCGTGCCATAGACGGCGCGTTTCGGCTGGCTGGAGGCCACGAGGGTCTTTTTCAAGGGCTGCTGGGCGAAGCGGAACTGCGTGCCAATCGTGGCGTTTCTGAGCGTGTAAGTCACGCGAACCTCATAGCGGCCCCAGCGTTTCGCAGTGAAGCTGGTGCAGTCGTATTGATCCCAGTGCTGCTGGTTCAAGTGCGTGATGTCCTTCGGATTGATGATGATGACGCCGCGTGTCGGCTCATCGGCCCGTTCCGCCGGCTCGTCGCTGCCGAAGCCGTTCAGATCGACAGGTGCTGCGGCGATCACCGGCTCGAAGGGTTTTTCTGGCGCGGGTGCGGATGGTTTCTCCACGACCTTGGCCGGTGGCGGTGCTGCGGGAGCAGGAGCTGGTGCCGGCTTGGCAGCGGCGGGCTGCTCCGTTTTGCCACAGGCGTTCAGCATGAGAATGAGCGCAAGAGCGCCGGCGGCGTGGAAGAGGACGTGGCGTTTCATGGTGGTCAGGGGTGCCATGATGCAGTCACCGGACGTGCCCGGCAACAGAAACGCACGGGGACTTTCGCCCCCGTGCGTCTTGCCCGGCTCAGCATCACCCAAACTTAGAAACGGATGCACATGTCCACGGTCACGCGGTTGTTGGTCAGCCCGTAGGGCCGCACCGCCGCGATCTCGTAGGCGAAGCCAAGGTCCACGTTTTCAAGGATGCGGCTGCGGAAGCCGATGCCCAAAGTGCCTTGCGTATTACCGTTGGCGTTGCCACCACCGAAGTTGATCACATCGTAGCCGTTGCCACGCAAACCGGGGATGTTCGTGCCGTCGTTGAGATTGGTCCAGAAGTTCGCCGTGAAGAACGGAATGAACCAGCGGCAGGTGTAGTAGTCCACCATCAGGCTGTAGTGGGCGACGAGGTTCTGCTCGTTGGTCGAAACTGGAATGCGCAGACCGACATTGCCGGTGATGTGCAGGTCGCCGTAGCCTTTCGCGAATGACACAAACGGATTGAACTCGCCGCCACCACGACCCTGGAAGACTTCCTTGTCACCCGTGGGGATGTGGAAGGTCAGGCCCGGAGTGAGGATGAACTGATTCGCCGCATCGTCGATCAGCGCGTATTTAAACCCGGCGGCCAAGTCCAGCCAGCCATCCACGTTCAGACCAGGGGAATCGATGTCGAAATGGCCGTCCTGCGTCGCGATGAGCGCGAGACGATCCGTCAGCGCGTAACGGAGCTGCAGCGCATAGAGCGTGGCATGACCGCCGCCGGTGAGGAAGCCTTTGTCGATCGTGTGATAGGCGAAGATCGGGCGGAGCTCGGAGCGGATCACCGGATCTTCGAAGAAGATCGGGTTCGTCACCGGCGCGATGGTATTGACCTTCCAGTCAGCGGCCTCGACGACGGGAGTGCCTGCGTTCGCATTTGAAAATGAAACGGCTGCCAGCACGCTGAGACCCAGCGCTGGCAACCACCGATTACGGGAGAGTGGTTTCTTGTCCATGTGGAGATAAAGCACAAACACACTCGCGTTGATCCACGCATCTTGGCATCCAATGCACCACTTCTGCGTGGTTGAATCAAAATGCGTTCCTGCGTAACACTCACACCGCATGAAACTCACCACTTGGAACGTCAACGGCATCCGTGCCTCACTCAACAAGGGCCTTCGCGAATATCTCGAAACCGGCGACGCTGATGTCATCTGCCTGCAAGAAACGAAAGCGCAGCAGGAGCAGGTCGATCTCGCCTGGTTCAGCGGCTACAGCGCCGTCTGGAACAGCGCGGAGAAGAAGGGCTACTCCGGCACGCTCATCCTCAGCCGCGTGCCGTTCAAAACGACCACGCTCGGCCTCGGCATCAACGATCACGACCGCGAAGGCCGTCTTATCACCGTCGAGTTCCCGGATTTTTACCTCGTGAATGTGTACACGCCGAATTCGCAGGCCGAACTCGCCCGTCTCCCCTACCGCCTCACCTGGGACGACGCCTACCGCGCGTATTTGAAGAAGCTCGAAAAAACCAAGCCCGTCATCGCCTGCGGTGACCTCAACTGCGCGCATCAGGAGATCGATCTCGCGAATCCGAAATCGAATCGCATGAACCCCGGCTTCAGCGATGACGAACGCGCCAGCTTCACCAAGCATCTCGACGCCGGCTTCCTCGATGTCTTCCGCCAGTTTGATCCCAGCCCCGGCCGCTACACCTGGTGGACCCAGCGCACGCCCGACGCGCGCGTCAAAAACATCGGCTGGCGGTTGGATTACTGGCTCGCATCGGAAAAACTGAAGCCTGCGCTCAAGTCATGCACGATCCGTGACGATGTGCATGGCAGCGATCATTGTCCGGTGGAGCTGGTGGTGGGGTAGTCCTTCGACCAAACGAACATGTCTGTGGAATATCACTACCCTGACAAGCAGGAGCTTTTGAGTGCAATTCGCCATGAATTCCAGTTCTTGGTGGCAGAGCTCGGATTTGTCGAACCTCGACAACGGCCTGAACAGTATCCCAATCCGTATTCGGTGTTGTATCGCAAAGCACCAGTCGAGCTGATTGTCGAAGGCATTAACTATGGTGGTGGCGTTGATATAGAGTTCCGCATTCGCGAGGAAGGAGATGAGGAGCCGAAGGACCGCTTTTCCATCTACTGGCTCACTCAGATGAGGAGACCTGATCTGCTCGACCCCGCCTTTCCTAATAAGCGTGGGCAACTTCTGCAGTTGCCGAAGCTTGTTCACACACTTCGCCTTGTGGCTGTCGATCTTCTTGGAGGCGATCTCTCAGTTTTGCCCGACATCAGAAACGCTATTCGCAAGGCCCAGATCGAAGGTGAACAGCATTCGGCTATGACCGAGTTCCTACGCGCCGAGGCTCGGTCGCAAGAAGCATTTCGCGCTCAAGACTATGCCTCTGTGGTTTCGACACTCGGTCCTTTCCGCGATTTCTTAAATCCGTCTTCACGAAAGAGGCTGGAGATCGCTCAACATCGACTGGCTTTGTAAGTTTTAGAGGCAGAAAAGTCACCCATCCTTCTTCGCAGTCTTTCGGGATGGTTTCTTCGTCTGCGGCTTCGTCTTCAAACCCTCCCGCGCCTTCTTCGGCAGCGCATCGGCCACGAGCTGATATGAATGCTCAACCAGCTCACGCACGAGCTTCGGTGGCAGTGAGCCATCGAGCACGACGGTGTTCCAGTGCTTCTTGTTCATGTGCCAGCCGGGTTTGATGGCCTTATGTTCGTCACGCAGCTCGATGGCGCGTTCGGGATCACACTTCAGGTTGATGCGTGCGGGAAAATCATCCGGCACGGTGATGGCGAACATCTTGCCGCACACCTTGTAAACGAGCGCCTCCGGTCCAAACGGCGTTGTCTCCTCTGCTCCGGGCAGACTCAGGCAGTAGGCGATGACATCGGGCAGGTCCATGGTGACACCATGCTCAATCTGCCTGCCCCCAAACGCGAGGAGTTTTGAAATCCGCGGCCTTCGGAGCGCTTTTTGGCGGGACCGCCTGCGTGGCGAGTTCCTTCAACTTGGCAAGCAGTTCGGCGACCTTGTCGAGATTGGAGTCTGCAAGGTTCGTCTTCTCGTTCGAATCGGTGGCGAGATTGAACAGCTCCACATTGGCAGATTTGTCAGCGGCCTTCTTCTTACCTTTGCCCTTCTTCTTGGGCGCTGCTTCGCCACCTTCCTCGCTGTCGGCGATGTTGCCGCCCATCACGAGCTTCCAGTCGCCCATGCGGATGGCGCCGTTGTTCGGTGTGGTGTTCAGCAGGATGAACTCGTGCGGTGAAGCCGCCTCCTGCGTGATGGCAGGCCACGCGTCGCGTCCATCAAGCGGGAGCTTTTGTTCAAGCGTCGCGCCAGCGAGTTTCAGCAGCGTGGGATACCAATCGACCATGTGCAGCGCGGCGGTGACCTTGCTTTCGGGTTTGATCACACCGTCCCAAGTTGCGAAGGCCACGACGCGCGTGCCGCCTTCGTAAAGCGTGCCCTTTCCAGCACGCAGGGGGCCGTTGTCGGTGATCTGGCCGGGGCTGGGACCGCCGTTGTCGCTGGAAAAGATGAAGAGCGTGTTCTTGCGCAGGCCTGCCTCATCAATCGCCGCCGTGATCTGGCCCACGGCCTCGTCCATTGCGGCGAGCATGCCTGCGTATTTCTGGCGGTTGCCTTTGAGCTGCCCATACGGCTTCAAATACTCGTCCGGCACCTGATAAGGGCCATGCACGGCATTGAACGGCACATAGAGAAACAGCGGCTTCTTCGCATCGCGCTCCTTGATGAGGCGCACGGATTCTTTGGCGATGAGATGGGTCGAGTATCCTTCGTCGCGGTTCTCCTTGTCATCGCGATGCCAGTCTAAGCCGTCGTCGCGGATGTGGGTGAAGTAGTCGAGCGCGCCGTTGTAGTGGCCGTATTGATGGTCAAAGCCGCGCTGCGTTGGCAGGTAAAGGGGTTGAAAGGTGCCGAGATGCCATTTGCCGACGATGGCGGTCTCATAACCGGCCTCCTTCAGTGCTTGAGGCAGCGTGCGCTCTTCCAATGGCAGCCCGTACTCCGCCCAAGGCCGCACCACGCCAACTTGCAGGCCATGGCGCATCGGGTAACGCCCTGTCATCAAAGCTGCACGCGTCGGAGAGCAGACCGGCTGCACGTAGAATTGATCGAGAATCGCCCCCGCCTTCGCCAGCTTGTCGAGATGCGGCGTCTGGATGTCCTTCCCGCCCATGAAGCCGCAGTCCGCACGCCCAAGATCATCGGCGAGCAGAAACACGATGTTGGGCCGCGCCGCATCAGCGGCAAAAGCGGAGACGGCGAGTAGAAGCAAGAGCAGCGCAGGTTTCATGGCCGCGCTGAAACGATCCGTTCATCACCTGACTTGCGCTGATCTCACACCAGCATCAGCGCCGGATTTTCCAGCAGCTTGCGCATTTCAGCGAGGAAGGTGGCCGCGACGGCTCCATCGACGACGCGATGGTCGCCGCTGAGGCCGACCCACATGCGCTGACCGACGACGATCTGGCCCTTGTCATCCACGACGGGAGCCTTGCGGATGCTGCCGATGGCGACAATCGCAGCCTGCGGAGGATTGATGATGGCGGCGAACTGGTCGATGCCATACGCGCCGAGATTGGAGACGGTGATGGTGCCGCCAGCGAAGTCGTCGGGGCTGAGTTTTTTGTTCTTGGCCTTGCCGGCGAGGTCTTTGACGCTCTGGCTGATTTCGAGCAGCGTTTTCTTTTCCGCCTGCTTGATGACGGGCGTGACAAGGCCGTCATCAATGGCGATGGCGACGCTGAGGCCGACGGATTTGAATTTCACGATGGCATCGCCATCCCACGCGGCATTGATGGCGGGCTGGGCCTGCGCGGCGCGAACGACGGCCTTGAGAATGAAATCGTTGACGGTGTACTTCACACCGCCGGTTTTTTCATTGGCGGCGTTGAGGTGCGCGCGGAATTCCATGAGCGGCGCGGCATCGACTTCCATCTGGAGGTAGAAGTGCGGGATCTGCGTCTTCGAGGCGAGCAGGCGCTCGGCGATGATGTTGCGCATGCTGCTGGTGGGCACGCGTTCGTCATCAGGGCCGAGGACGGGACGAATCGCAGGCGTCGCAGCAACGCGGCCACCAGAACCGCCGACAGGCGCGTTCTCGACGTCTTCACGGACGATGCGTCCGCCAGGACCGGTGCCCACGAGGGCGGCAAGATCGACTCCGCGCTCCGCGGCGATCTTTTTGGCGAGCGGGGAGGCTTTGACGCGGACATTGGAGTTCGCGGCGGCAGCGCGGCTCTTGTGCTGTGGAGCCTGCGGGAGGCGCGGGCCTGCGCTCGCGGCTTTGGTGGCGGTTGCGGAGGGCTTTTTCTCAGCGGCGGGAGCCGGAGCAGCGGCGGCCTGGGCTTTGGCGATGAGTTCGTCGAGATTGGCGGGCGCGGCCTCATCGTCTTCGAGAATGACGGCCAGCGGAGCTCCGAGAGGGACTTTACCGCCGGGCTTGGCGATGAATTTGTGCAGAACACCTTCAAACGGGCTGGCATATTCCATGGTGGCCTTGTCGGTCTCGATGTCGGCGATGGCTTTGCCGACGGTGACTTTGTCCCCTTCCTTGACGGTCCATTTGGCGAGGGTGCCCTCGGTCATGGTGTCACTGAGCTTGGGCATTTCGATGAATTTGGGCATGGCGAAATCAGGATGAAATATTGGAAGTGCGAAGGAGACGGATCAGAGAATGCTCAAGGCTTTGGCGACGACGACATCGGCCGTGGGAAGCTGCAGGGCCTCCAGCGGCGGGCTGTAGATCGCAGGCGAATCGAGACTGCACACGCGCTGCACGGGAGCGTCGAGCTCATCGAAGATGCGCTCCTGGATCATGTAGGCGATCTGGGCGCCGATGCCGCAGTAGGGCTTGTTTTCCTCGACGTAGATGGCGCGATGCGTTTTCGCGACGGATTCGAGGATGGTGTCTTCGTCCAGCGGGCGGATGGTGCGGAGATCGACGACCTCGGCGCTGATGCCATGCTCTTCTTCGAGGATGCGGGCGGCTTCGAGGCAGGTGATGACCGCCTTGCCGTGGGCGATGAGGGAGATGTCGGTGCCTTCGCGCTTCACGTCAGCGAGACCGAGCGGCACAAAGAGTTCGCCACCGGGAAGTTCATCGTTCGCCGGCACATCCCATTCAGCGCCGTAAAGCACGGTGCTCTCCATGAACATGACAGGGTCATTGTCGCGGATGGAGGCCTTCATGAGTCCCTTGGCATCGTAGGCGTTGCTGGGGCAGACGCACTTCATACCGGGGAAGTTCGCCATGATGTTCTCCGGCGTGTGAGAATGAGTCGCGCCGACACTGGTGCCACCGTTGGCCGGACCACGGATGACGATCGGCACATTGATCTTGCCGCCGCTCATGTAGCGCACCATGGCGCCATTGTTGACGATTTGATCCCACGCGACGGTGTAAAAGCTCCAAAACATGAGTTCCATCACCGGACGCACGCCAAGCATGCTGGCACCGATGCCCATGCCGATGAACCCGGCCTCACTGATCGGGGTATCGACGAGGCGTTTGTCCCCCCACTTGTCCCAGAGACCCTGAGTTACTTTATAAGCGCCGTTGTACTGGGCGACTTCCTCCCCCATGACCACGACCATGGGGTCGCGGGCGATTTCTTCATCGAGGGCTTCACGGATGGCGTCGCGGTAGGTGATTCGGCGGGGCATGGCAGATTTTGAGGGGGCAGTAAGTCGGGGAAGGTGGGGGCGGTGTCAAGCGGGTGGCTCGGGAGGGGGAAACAGGATCGAAAAGCGGGAAAAATGCCGTGTTCAGGCCTATTTTGTTAGGAAATATTGATATTTTTTGGAAATGATGTTGACGCAGCCCTCAAACTTTAGTTGAACGGAGGCTGCAAATTCAACGCCTGTGCCACTTCTGCCCAGTTCATCGCCCCTTTCTGGCCGCAAACTTGCTCAAAAAAGACGAGCGAAGTCTGGATCGTCTGATACTATGACGGCCCCCTGCGTCATGGCCGGGGGCAAAGACTTTGCGCTTTGCATCGTATTACCCACCTAGAACGCTCAATATGGAACTCGACGGAGGCATTAAGATTTACCTGCGTGAGATCGGCAAGACTGACTTGCTGACTCCCGACCAGGAGGTCGAGCTTGCCGAACGCATCAAACGTGGCGATCCCGAAGCCCGTTCGCACATGATTCGTGCGAACCTGCGCCTCGTGGTGAAGATCGCCCAAGATTACGCCAACTACGGCCTGCCGCTTCTCGACCTCATTTCCGAAGGTAACATCGGCCTGATGAAGGCCGTGGAACGCTTCGACCCGAACAAGGGCGGCAAGCTTTCAACCTACGCCGCCTGGTGGATCAAGCAGTCCA
>CAMCWM010000077.1 GCA_945882215.1 Akkermansia muciniphila
GCAGGCATGCGAAAGCTTCAGAAGCTCAATGTGTCAGGGATCACCATGAGTGCCGCAGCCCTGGAGCAACTCAAAGCCCTGCCCGATCTCGAGTGGCTGACGCTCGATTTGAACCCTCTGGACCGCCCCGTGGATTTCGCCTCCTTCCCCAGGCTGACGAAGATCACCACTCCGGGACTCACCAGCGTGGGATTGAAGAACCTGGCCTTCGCCACACGCCTGGAGTCCTTGGACACCAGTCTTCAGCCGCTCAGCGCCGGACTCCTGACGCAGCTCACTGAAGTTTGCCAAGGGCTCAAGGAGTTGAATCTCAATGTGGATCGCGCCCTGCCACCGGGCACCTCATTCACGGCCCTGCCGAAGCTGGAATCACTGATCATCACCGTGTTCCGGGGAGACAGCCTGTTCGATGATGCCGCGCTGCTTGATCTGGTGAAGGAGGGCAAGTTGAAGAGGGTGGTCATCGTATTGGCCCCGCGCCTCACGAGCCAGGGTCTCGCAGCCTTCAAGAAACTGCGCCCCGATGTGAAGATCGAGGGAGCGGGTGTGCCAGTCGCCGCAGTTCTCGCCACCTGGCGTTCCATCGCCGCGCGCATGATCCAGCTCGGCGGCAGTGTCACCCTGGGCGGGCCAAACAATCCGGCGCACACGCGCATCGACACGCTGCCCAAGGAAGGCGTCCAGGTGATCACCAGCATCACTATCCCCTTCAACCGCCCCGTGGATGCCGTGTTCAACGAGACGGACATGGCCCTTGTGGCCCAATGCGGGGCGCTGGAGCAGTTGACGCTGCAACGTGTGACTTTCACTCCGGCGATGAATGCCAGCCTCGGCAGCCTGAAGAACCTGCGGAAGCTCGGCCTCCACGACTCCGAGATGAACGGGGACACCTTGGGCATGGTGGCAGGATTGTCACGCCTGGAGGAACTCACCATGGTCCGGTGTCCTTTCACCAGCGTGGACTTGGCACGTCTTGCCACCTTGCCCCGGCTGAACATGCTGCAATTGGAGAGCCTGCCATTGGGAGCCGGAGGGCTGGCCGTGCTATCAAAGATTCAGGCCCCGCGCCATCTCCATTTGGCCGGCAGTGAGGTGCTCAATGAGCAGACTCTGGCGTCTTTTCCAGCCGAAATTGTTGGTCTCGAGAAACTCACCTTTACAAACGGGGCAAGTTCGTCACTCAGCCTCCCTAACAACGCTTGGAATCGACTCTCCGCTCTGGCCTCTGTGCGGGAGGTCGAACTGCATGTGCTGCCACAAGAAACCATCCCGGCTCTATGCACGGCATTGGCCCGCCTGCCCGGACTGGAACGCCTGAAATTTAATGGCTGTCCGACTCCGGACCAAGCGCTGGCAGCTTTCACCCAAGCGCCCCGCCTCAAGGAAGTTGTTCTACAATCCACGCGTGGCACCGAAGCCTGCCTGGAACCGCTTTTTCAATGCGACGGGATTGAGGTTTTGGATGTGAACGCCACCAAATTCGGAGGCTTCACCATTTCCGGCCACAACCTGCGCCGCATGGCGCAATCCTGGCCTTCGTTGCGTGAGTTGAGGGTCTCCCTGTCTGGCGACGTCACTGCGGCCGATCTCGACGTGCTGGTCAAGCACCCCAAACTTTCCGACGTTACGCTTTATGAAGATACGGCCATCACGGATGAATTGCTCGCGGCGTTGCCGCCCTGGCCTGCACTGCAAAAATTGGAGGTGCAGGGCCATCGCCTCACACCCGGCGTGCTTGCCCATCTGGAAAAACATTCCGGATTGCAGAAGCTCGGCATTCACCTGCTCGGCTTCACCGATGCGGACATTCCGGCCTTCTCCCGTTTCCCCAAACTCACCAGCCTGAACATTCCCGACTCCAAGTTCAGCCCCGAAGGCCTCGCCAGACTGCGCAAAGCCCTGCCAAAATGCAGCATCACTTCCAGTCGCGGCGGCAGTCCTCCACCCGCAGCGCCCTCCAGCAGCCCACCGGCCGCCCAAACGCCCGCACTGCCAGGCGCTTGGGGCAAGATCGCCGCCACCGTGCTGCGTCTCGGCGGCAAGGTCACGCTGGCAGGTTCCAACCAGGTCCACACTCATTCCGACACGCTGCCGAGAGAAGGCGTGCAGAGCATCAGCGGCATCGAGATCTTTGCCTCGCGTCCGCCTGACCTGGTCATCAGCGAAGAGGATATTCAGGTCATCGCAAAAGCGCGTGAATTGAAGGTGCTGCGCCTTGAACGCTGCACGCTCTCCCGGTCGGCGATGCAGGCCATTGGCAAGATGCCTTCTTTGCGCGAACTGCGTTTTCAAAACACGGAGATCGAAGGTGGCGATCTCATGCCACTGGCCTCTTTGAACAACCTGTGGATGCTCACCCTGCGGAACACGCCGTTTGATTGGAGCAGCCTGCGCACCCTGGCTCCTTTAAAGAATCTCACGCAGATCGAGTTTGAAGAATCACAACCGGGACCGGATGGCATCCGCCAACTGGCCGCCCTGACCAGCCTCGAATCCGTCAGCCTCCACAAGGAATCCTTCATGACCGAGGGGCAGCTCATTGGCCTGGAGCAACTGCCAAAGCTGCGCGCGCTCAACCTGAACGGCAGCCCGCAACTGCACAACAGCCCGCTGGCTCCGCTGGCGCGACTGACTGCGCTGAGAGAACTGGTCCTCAACCTGACCACCAGCCCGCCCATGATCGCCACCCTGGCCAAAATCCCCACCTTGGAGCGCATCTACTTCTTCGGCAGCCGGCATGACCCGCGGGCATTGGCGCATCTGCGGGAAATGCCTGCCTTGAAGAAGCTCGAATTCAGAGAGCCCACAGGCCTGACTGAAGCATGCTTGGACGACCTTCTAGCTTGCCGGAAACTCGAAAGCGTTCGTTTCGACCAGAACAATGACTGGGGACCAGCCATGGTCCTGATATCAGGCCAGCGCCTCGTTCAAATGGCGGATGCGTGGCCGAATCTGACGCAGCTCTCCATCTGGCCTGCCGAGAGCATTCATCTGGAACATTGGCAGGCACTCGCGCTCATGAAAAAGCTCGACGTCCTCATCATCCGCGGACCAGGGGTGACGGATGACACCCTCGCACGGCTACCGGCACTGCCAGCTTTGCACGAGCTGCAGCCCTACTTCTCGCCACTCACCGCCGCTGCCCTCCGCCATGTGGGACGAGACAAGTTCCCCCAGCTCACGAATCTAAACCTGACCGCCACCCACATCGGTGACGAGGCGGTGGAGGCGCTCTCTGCCATGAAACACCTGACCAGCCTGAACGTCAGCCAGACGCGCATCACCCCCCAAGGCATCGCACGTCTCAAGGCTGCCCTGCCGGGCTGCAACATCAGCACAGGCGGCAGCCCTGCCCGGTAAAACCATTTTCCTCATTCACGCATGGCCGAAGGACAACCAGGAGCTTTCCCCACCACTCAATGGACGCTCATCTCGCGCCTGCGCAGCGCGGACGATGCCGTGTCCAGCCGGGCGCTGGACGAGCTGTGCGCGCAATATCATTACCCGCTCTACTGCTACATCCGCCGTCGCGGTCTCGATCATCATGACGCGCAGGACGTGCTGCATGATTTCCTGGCCAAGCTCATCCGCCTGGAGTCCTTCCAGACGGCGGCGGAGGAGAAAGGTCGGCTGCGCGGCTTTCTCGGCACCGCGTTGTCGCGCTTCCTCTCAAGCTGGCACTCGTCACAAAACAAACGTGCCCATGATGTGAGCCTCGACGAGGAACTCGACCTCGCCGCCGCCGAGCAGCGCTTCCAGCGCGAGCGCCTGAGCGATGACGAGACGCCGGAGCGCCTCTTTGAGCGCAAGTGGGCGCACGAGCTCGTCCGCCATGTCCTGCGCCGTTTGAAGCGCGAACATGCCGCGCGCGGCAAGGCAGCGCTGTTCGATGCGCTCAAGCCCGTGCTGCTGGATGGCGGCAGCCTGCGCGGCCACGATAACGAAGCCATCGCCGCCAGCCTCGACATGTCACCCGGCTCCCTGCGCACCGCTTTGACCCGCCTGCTCGACAGCTTCCGCGACCTGCTGCGCGAGGAAGTGGCACAGACGGTGGATGACAAGGCGGAGATCGAGGATGAGATCACGCATCTCATGAAAGCCTTCGAACGAAAGTGAAGGACGGCATGTTTGACAAATGCTGAAATCTGAGCCGCTCATTCGTCATTCCGTGCGCGGGCCACCGAGTTTCAACACCTCGAGTTTCTTGCCGATCTTGTGACGTTGTAGCTCACGTCCGCCAGTGGTGGCTTTGATGATGAAGGTCTGGCCGATGGCCGCAGGAATCATCGCCTCCTCGCCGGATTGCAGCGAGCGCACGAACTGCTCGTTCTCCGCGCCCGGTGAGATGCCAAAGATGCGCACCGCTCCGGTGTGATTGTTGGTGACGACGACTTCGGCCGGATCACCCAGGTTTGGCGGTGGTTTGACCGCCGTGGCGGCTGCGGGCAGCGGTTTGGCAGGCGGCATGCCGGAGTTCTGCGGAACCTGGGTCGTCGAAGGCATCGCGGACGAAGGCGCGGGTGTCAGCGGAGCCACGGCGGGCAGAGTCCGCATCGGCGTGGTGGTCGCGGCAGGGAGCATTGAGGCCGGACGTTGCGCGGTGAAGACGGGTTCATTGATCGAGATGGGAGCCATCGCGTTCATGGGCCGTCTGGGTTCCTTGGCGGCCCCGCAGTCGAATTGATCGAGCAATTCCTCTCGGCGCGGCTCCAGCGGCAGGTCGCAGTAGGTCTTGAGCGAGTTCTCACGACGCACGAGATCATCGATCTCCGGCGTGGAATATGAGGCGGGGTCAAACGGGGCGGTGCGCTGACGGTCAAGCGTGTCGAACTCGTTCGCCATCCTTTCGCGTTGTTGCAATTTGGTGTTCAGGCTGGCCTGGGCGGTTCCAGCACTGGCGGCGAACTGATTTTGCAGGTTCACAATCTGCGCGGCCATCTGCGCATCCTGATTTTGAATGATGACCATCTGCTGGCGAATCTGCTGAATCTCCACCTGATGCTGCTGGATCTCGGCCATGATGGCTTGGGCACCAGCGCCGGGCTGCATCATGCCGGGACGCATGCCGGGCTGCATGGTCGGGTTCTGCGGCTGCATCGGCTGCTGCGCGGCGGCCTGCATGTTCACCTGGTCCTGCGCCATGCAGGCGGTGATCTGCTGCAAGCGCGCGTTCAGAGGCGCGATCTGCGCCGCCGCCATCTGCCGTTGCTGCATGAAGCCGGCGGCCTGCACGCGATACTGCTGGTCAAACTGGTTCACCGTGGCCTGCAGCGTCTGGATGTCGGCATCGAGCACGGCCACATCCTTGCTGATCACCGTCTGGCGCTCCGCCAGACGCGCGACCTCTGCATTTCGCTTTTCCGTGACCTCGGTCATCAGTTGATTGCGCGCCGCGTCCTCGGCTGTTTTGAGTTTGCCGTATTCCACCGCCACATGATCACGGGCCTTCGCGCACTCGGCCTGCAAGTCGCCTTTCAGCGCGCTAAGCATCTGGCTTTCCAGCAGCACGGCCTCGCCCGCGCCGATTTGATTCTTCCACGGGCCTTTGAACAAGCCGAGCGCGATGCCACAGACATGCGCCGTGTCCTTCGCCGCCGGTGTGGCCGTACGGGTCGTGTAATGATTCTGCACGAGCGAGCGGATCTCCCGCATCGCCTGCGCGGGCTGGTGCAGGCACAGATTCATCCACAGCCGCGCCTCGCAGGCACGATCCCAGGTGGTGGCGTCGCTTTTCTTTCCAAGCGCGGCGGCGAAACTCTGCTGCGCGCCGCCGTAATCCCCGGCGCTGAGGTGCGCGAGTCCTTGCGCGTAGTTCAGACCGCAATCCACCGGCCCGGCCTTCAACGCGCGCTGCCAGGCGCGTTCGCAGGCTGCTTTTGCCTGCGCTGAAGGCCCCCAGCCTTCATTCAACATCGCGCGCACATAACCATGCTGCAGTTCGTTGCAGGGCTGAAGCTCGAAGATGACCTCGCCGTCCTTGTCACACTTCACGGTGAGCGGCCCGGTGAAGGGCTCGCACTCCGGCGCGTCGATGGCGACGGTGTAATCCCCCTCGCCCAGCAGTTTCGCGAGGTATTCACCTTTCGCGTCGGTCACGAAGGGTTGATTGGCTGGTGTGGGCAGGTTGCCCGAGGGCTGAAGGATGAGTTTCGCGTTCGCCACCGGGAGTCGCGCGTCATTCGCACGGTCCTTGCCGCTGCTGATCACCTTCACGACGAGGATGGCTAGATCGCAGCGGTCGCGTTTCGGCGGCGTCTTAGACAGCAGGAAATCATGCACATATTCCAGCGTTGCTTTCGGAACCTTGAAGCCGCGTCCGGCGTCCTCCGTCGCGAATCCGGTCGCGCTCACGCGATACGCGTAGTCGGCGGGTGGCAGATTTTTGATCTCGTAGTAGCCACCGGGCGAGTTCGCCGTCGCCGTGGCCACCACGGTGCCTCCAGGGCCGGACAGCAGCTCGATCTTCGCACCTGGCAGCGGGCCGAGATTTTCACCCTTCTCATCCTGCCCGTAAACACGGCCATGCACGGCGGGCTGCACGATGTTTGACTGCGCTGGGCCGCTGCCGGGCTTCGCTTCCTTTGTGAGCAGGAAGTCATGCACAAACTCACGCGTGTCCTGCGGCATGGCGAAGCCGCGCTGCTCGTCCTCGTCACGGAATCCGGCAGCTGTGACTTTGTAGCGATACGCGCCTGCCGTGAGTGTGGCGATCTGGTAGTAGCCGTAGTTGTTCGTCGTCACCGTCGCCGCAGCGCCGCCGGTCTCGCTTTTCAATTCGATCCGTGCCCCGGCAACGGGGCCGAGGTTTGCACCTTTCTCGTCCTGGCCGTAAACACGGCCATGTACACCGCCATCGGCGGCATTGATGATGGGAGCACCCAAAAGAATGAAAAGAGGCAGGAGCGTTTTCATGGCGTGTTATCTGGGACGAGGCGAACTCCAATCACACCGACGGCGTCCGTTACATCGGTGGTGGTGAGCGAAATCATGTAGGTGAGCGTGACGTACATCGTGCCAGTGCCGGCCTGCGCCGTGTAGGCGGGGAAATTGAAGGCGGGAACCGCCGGCGGCACAAAGGTGAAGGACGCGCCGTTGATGGGATCGAGCGGGTATCCGACCAGATTGTTCGCCCCCAGGCGGTCGGAGCGCAGCGGCATGTCCACGAGCAACAGCGGCTGCGTTTTGGCCAGTGGAGCAGGCGGCAGTTGTGTGGTGGTTTCCATGCTGAAAAACGGCTGAAATCCCGGCAGAATCGTCGTGCCCGGAAGATCGCGCCGAATCGCACCGCTGCTGAGTTCCGCGCGCGTCAGCACCTGGCCGGTGGTGCCCGCCGCAGATCCGCCGACGAAAGCCACATGCGCGATGGCACGCAGCCCGTTTGCACCGGCGGGAGGCCATGGCACGAACCCCTCGAAACGAATCGTGATCGTCTCCGCACCGTTGCCCGTGGGGCGTGACGCCGTGCTCCACGCGGGCAGCGTCACCGCGCCAGGGATGTTCTCATGGCTGGCGAAGAGCAGGCCAAAGTGACTGCCGTGCTCGGCGGTGAGGCTCCATGCGTTGCGAATCGCCAACGGATCCGCCAGCGGCATCGCCGCCCAGTTCAGAAACGGCGGCGTCACCGCCGGGGTGACCTGAAAACTCGGCGCGGGTGCGCTGGCAAAGATCGGTGGCGGACGCAATCTGCCGCCGCGACGGAGACTCACCGCCGCAGTCGTCGTTCCAGCGGGGAACAGCGGCAGCAGCGAGCCATTCGCGGCAGTCAGCACATTCCCCAACGGGCCGAGCGCGGTCACACGCGGCTGCACATAAAGATAAAGCGCCTCCGCCGAGCCGGGTGCCAGCAACGCGGCCACGGCAGCACGGTTGATCGCGGGCATCACGACACTCCTAGATCCTGGAAAACCACCAATCCTTGTCGCCATCGGCGTGATCAGCACCGGCGCTGGTTTGTGCGGCAGCACCGCGAACAAGTCAACGCGCCAGGAAGCGATATTCGAGGTGTTGCCACCCACGGTCCAGTTCACGGTCACCGCGTCGCCATCACGCACAATCGTTGTGGTCGGCGCGATGCGCACGCCGCTGATGAGCGGTGCGGCGGGCGGCGGCAGCGGGAAGAGCAACTGCGCCAGTGTGTTGAGCAACGGCAGCAGCCCGCCACCTCCCGGCGGCGGCAACCCTCCCGGCAAAATGGTGCGGTCCGGTGGCAGCAGCGGCGGCGGTGGCAGAGGCGGCACACCCGGCCCGGTGACCAGCGGCGGCAGCTTGGGCGGCTCTGGTGGCAAAGGCGTGACGGCCGGTGCTCCCGTGACTTTCATTCCTGACTGCCATACCGGCACCTCGCTCGCCGTCGCTGTCGTGCGCACGAGATCGCCTGCCTCGTCGAAATGTGCCGCCGGTGTCAGCCACAGCGCGGGCAGCGTCTTCTGATCGTCCGGCTGCTTCTCGCTATCATACACCGGCTGGCCGTCGGCCTCGATCAGCACGCGCTGAAGCTGCGCACGGTCAGGTATCTTGTTCGTTGGCGCGCCACTGCCTATGACCCCGACTCCGGGCGCACCCAGTGACTCTTTGGTCAGTGGATTCAGCGCGAGTTCAAAACCAGCAAGCTCAAACATCTGCGGCTTCGCTTCATCGGTCAGAGGAGCGGATTCAGACGAGAGTAGAAACTTCCGCGACCCGGCCTGAAGGTACACCGGATTCCGCGTGCCCTGCTGCGGCCCGCTGCCGCCGGTGAGCGTGATGCGCAGGCTTTCCACCATCGTGCCTGCAACAGGAGCGGGTTGGAATTTCTCATCCGATTCCTCATGCCAGGGCGTCGCTCCCACGACACGTCCGCTCAAAGCGCGCACCAGCGCGTGCTCCGTTTTCAACACCGCCTTCTCATCCTCGCTCAGCGTGGTCTTGTTCACCTTCGCCTCATACTCCGGCAGCAGCTTCATGAGACTTTCGCGGCTGGCGGACAGTTTTTGCTGCGCACGAGCGTCCACGAGGCCGTTCGTGGCGAAGAGCTTCCCGTTGACCTCGATGCGGTAGCCCGCCAGCACCCAGTCCGTGCGTCCCTGGGAGGCAAAGCCGATGCTTTGCAGGTCCCCGCATTTCACACCGGTCAGGAGCTGCGCCGACGTGCGCAACACATCCGTTCCCGCGTCCGCTTCCTTCGCGGAAAACTCAAACGTCGCCATCTGCCCCGGCTGGATCGCCGTCAGCATGCCTTCGAGTGATGACTTGTGCGGAAACGCCGCAAACGACGGCTCTCGCTTCACGCCTCCGAGCGGGTACAGCCGCAGCGGAAAGCCGAGGCCAAGATGCACATCCACCGGCTCGCTCAGCGCCGCGCCCTCCGTGCCGACACCGAGTGTGATCTTGATCGAATCGACCACCTCATCGGGCGGCAGTGCTCCCATTTCAAACGGCGTGCGCGGCAGGCCTTCGTGCTTCACCGGGGCCTCCACTTCCTCACCCGCAACGGTGGCAGTGGTTGATGTCTGCGACGACGGTGATGACACCTTGGAAAGCAACGACGGATCGACCTTGGTCACATACAGCGCCGCCGCGCCAATCACACCGCCCAGCATCAGCCCGACGAAAATGTTGCCCCATCGGGACGGAGGCTTGGCAGAAAATGCAGGATCATCAGGGGAACCGTCGCGCATGGCAATTTCAAGGTTGGAGTCCACCAGCATCCGCGCAGACCAGCCCGCGTTGAATCAGGCAGATACTACCTCCCCGTTTCGCAGCGGTGCAATCCCAATCTTACGCCAAAACCCCCATCGCCACCTCGCCGCTGACGTTTGTCAGGCGGAAATTCCTGCCGCCGTAGTTGTGGGTGAGCTTCGTGTGATCGAGGCCGAGCAGGTGTAAAATCGTCGCGTGCCAGTCGTGGATGTGCATGGGGTTGAGCACGGCCTTGTAACCGATCTCGTCGGTCGCGCCGTAGCGCAGGCCGCCTTTCACACCGCCGCCGGCCATCCAGATCGAGTAGCCTTTGTGATTGTGATCGCGTCCGTCACCCGCTTGCGCATACGGCGTGCGGCCAAACTCACCCGCCCAGACGACGAGTGTATCCTTCAACATGCCGCGTGCTTTCAAATCTGTGAGCAGGGCCGCGATGGGCTGGTCGGTGGCGGCGCAGTTCGTGGCGAGCTGCTCGCGCAGGCGGTTGTGATGATCCCATTGCACGCCGGAGGCGATTTCGATGAAGCGTACGCCTGCCTCGGCCATACGACGCGCCAACAGGCACTGCCGCGCGAATTGATCTTTCCCCTGGCCGATGCCGTAGAGCTTCAGGATATGCTCGGGCTCGCCGCGTAGATCGAGCACATCAGGAACTTCGCTCTGCATGCGAAACGCCAGCTCAAAGGACTCAATCGCACCTTCGATTTCGGGATGATGACCATCGCGCTCCATCTTCCGCTCGTTCAGACCGCGAATGAGGTCGATCTGCGCGCGTTGAAGATCACGCGGGATGTTTTTGTTTTCGATGTTCTTCATCGGCGGCCCCGGAGCCACGTCCTTCTTCAACAGTGCCGCATACAGGTCGGGAAGCTGTGATCCGCCGATCTTCGTGCCCTGGCAGATCGCGGGCAGGAACGAACTGCCGTAGTTCTGCGCACCACCGTTGTCCGCTGGTGGATTCAGCGTGATGAAGCCGGGCAGGTTCTCGTTTTCCGTGCCCAGACCATAAAGCGACCACGCGCCCACCGAAGGCCGCACGAACTGGAAACTGCCCGTGTGCATCTGCACGAATGCCTGCGCATGATTTGGCAGGTCAGTGTTCATCGAATTGATGATGCACAGGTCGTCCGCGTGCTTCGCCAGCTTCGGATACAGCGTCGTCATCCACTGCCCAGATTGTCCGTATTGGCCGAAGGGATGCACAGCACCAAACAGCTTCGCGCCCGCCGAATCACGGCCTAAAGTCGCCGTTTTGCCATCTCGCTTGGTCAGCTCCGGCTTGTAGTCGAAAAGATCCACATGCGACGGTCCGCCGCGCATCGTGAGGAAGATCACGCGCTTCGCGCGAGCGGCGAAATGCGGCGTTTTCGATGCCAGCCCCCCCTTGCCTTGCGCCAAGGCGGAGAAAGCCAGCCAGCCGATGCCGGAGGACATCGTGGTCAGCATGTGACGACGTGAGAATGGAGATGTGTTCATGGTTTTGCGGCGGGTTTCAGCCCCGGATCATCGAGATCGAGGCGGTAGAGGATTTGGTTGTAGTCGTAACGCGGCGTGGGGTTCGCGTGCTTGGCGAATTCCTTTGTGTAAGTGCCTTCGAAGAAGAGCACAGCCGAGTTGGGCGGCGTGAACTCGGGATGAATGCGCGGATTGTAGAAGGTGTAGTTCTCGTGCGTGAGCACCTTCACCGCCGTTCCCCATGGACCGGTAGGAGCATCCGCTTCGGCATACCAAAGCTCGCCGAATACAGAAGGCTTGCCAAAGCCCTCCATGAACACCGTGACCCAGCGCTTACGATAGTCATTCCACGCGATGGAGCCGCTGTGTGGCTTCACCTTCGCGCCATCGGCATCCACCAGCGTCTCCTGCGGCTTGAGCACCTCCCACGTCTTCTCATCCTGCCACGCCTCAAAGGTGGCCGGACAGCGCAAGGTCGGCAGCGGATTGCCGAAGAGCACCCATTCCTTCCCCTGCGCATCTTTCCAGAACGCCGGATGGCCTTCGGGCATCGGCGTTTGCTTCGGCGAGGCATCGTATTTCGTCCAAAGCACGCGCAGCAAATCAAACTGACTCGTCCCTTCATTCCACACGCACAATCCAGTCTCGTAGGCGTCCATCGGCGGTTTGATCTTCACATAGCTGCCAACGAGACGCGGCGCGCCCGTCTTGTCCGGCAGGCTGACATAAGCAGTGACCCACGTCGGACCGCTGCCGGGCATCTTCGCCACGCCACGCTGTCTGCCTTTGTCGTCCGTGAAATAGTCGAACTTCAGCTTCAACGGCGGTTCCAGTGAAGCGAGCGGATTCACCGCCGTGGTGGCGCTGCTCATGTCGAATAGACCCAGCGGGTAATTCGGCATGTTCGTGTCGCCCCAGGCCCAGAACAGGAGGCCGCGATGCACGGCGTTTTGCACGCTGTCGCAGCCGTGGATGCCGCTGTCTTTCCAGTCCAAATGCTCACCGAGCTTCTGGCTCTCCGCGAACAAGCCCGCGCCAGTGAGGCGTCCAATTCGCTTCGCCAAAATACTGCGAACCACCTCCACGCGCAGCGTTTTGCCGGGTTCGGGCGTCAGGCGCACGCCGCGAAAGCCAAAGCCATCCTTCGGCGCATCATAACCATGCCCGATGACCGTGAACCACGTCTGCCGTCCCATCAGCTCCGGCGCATCCATGGCGATGACGCCCGCGTTGTCGGTGATGAAGCTGAGGTTGTGCGTCGTGCGCAATTCCACGAGCGGCACCGGCCAGCCGCTGCCTTTTTCGATCACTTCGATGCGGCAGGGCTTCGGAGCGTCTACCGCCATGGAGTGCGAAACGAACACCCAAAGAGAAAAAATGAGAACGCGTGAGGTCATAAGAAGATCAATCGGCAAATCGGAACTCCGCGCTCGCCAGCAGGGACTGGCAGAAGGCCGTCAGCAGCTTGGATTCATCAGCGGAGGCGGTTCGGAGGAATTTTTCGGCAAGGGCAACTTCTTGCGCGTCTGGCGTGCGATTGAAGCAGAGTCGAAACGCGAGTTCGATTTGATTGGGAGCTGATTGAATGCGTTTGGCGAGCGCGGCGGCCATTTCCTGCACGAAGGGGCCATTGAGCATATACAAGCCTTGCAGCGGCACGTTCGTCACATCGCGATCTCCCGTCACCAAGTTCGGATTCGCCACATCAAACTGCTCCAGCACGTCCGGCAGATGATCGCGGATCACGGGCAGGTAAATCGAGCGGCGATGCGAGCCGTCGAGATCAGGCGGCAGCTTCGAGTTGAAGCCGATCAGCGACACCGACTGCCCATCCAGCTCCGCCACGAGCGATCCCGGACGGCGTGAGGTGTCGAGCAGGCCGGAGACCGCCAGCATCGAGTCGCGAATCACCTCCGCGTCGAGACGGCGTTTGTTCGCATGTGCCAGCAGTCTATTGTCTGGATCAGACTCTTCGCCCTTCGCCCTTTGCCCTCCACTTGCTTGGCGATACGCCTCCGACATCACGATCTCCTTGATCAGCTTCTTCACTGACCAGCCGCCATCCATGAACTTGATCGCGAGGTAATCGAGCAGCTCAGGATGGCTCGGGCGCTCGCCGCTGAAGCCGAAGTTATCGACGGTGCGCACCAAACCCGCGCCAAACAGATGCCGCCACACGCGGTTCACCATCACGCGGGCGGTGAGCGGGTTTTCGCGGCTGGTGAGCCATTTCGCGAGTTCCAAACGCCCGCTTTGCACTTTCGGCATGGAGATCTTCGAATCCATCACACGCGGGAAGCCGCGCGGTACGGTCTTTCCAGGATGCGCGATCTCGCCGCGCTCATAGAGCGCCGAATCGGTGATGCGTTTCGCATCCTTCACGCCCATGCACAGCGGCAGAGCGCGGCCTTTGTCATCCACGGCCTCCAGAGCACCCTCCACGCCGCCTCGCGTCCAGAGGATGCGCAGCGCGTTGCCGAGCAGCTTGTTGAACTCGCCGCTGATGTCGCGGTTCTCAATCTTTGCCTTCACGATGTACTCGTTCTGCGCCTTGTCATCGGCGTTCAGCTTCGCCAGGTCGGCCTTGAGCTGTTTCACGCGTGCTTCCGGCAGCGATTTGCCGACAATGGCCTGTCCAGGCAGTTCCGGCAGGCGGATGAGGTGGCCGTGGTTGTTGTTTTCCGAATCAATCCAGTTCCCGTAAAAGGTCTGCGTGCTCTTGAAGATGCCCGCGAGGCCGTAGTAGTCTTCCATGCTGAAGGGCTCCGTCTTATGATCGTGGCAGCGCGCACAGGCGATGCTGCTGGCCATCATGGAGCGGGTCACTGTGTCGAGCTGTTCATCGGCCACATCCGCGGCGAACTGCGCCTTGTTCTGCTCATTGAGCCCCTTCGGCCCCATGGCGAGAAATCCGGTCGCGGTGAGCAGACGCGCACGCTCCGCGTCGTCCTTCGCGGGCAGCAAGTCTCCAGCGATCTGCTCAGTGATGAAGCGGTCATACGGCACGTCCGCGTTCAACGCATCAATGACGTAGTCGCGGAAGCGCCACGCGTGCGGGAAGGTCAGGTTGGACTCGCGGCCGTTCGATTCTGCGTAGCGCACGACATCCAGCCAGTGGCGGCCCCAGCGCTCGCCGAAACGCGGACTCTGCAAAAGCTCGTCCACCTGACGCTCATAGTCCGACAGGTCTGACTTGTCCGACACGTCGGGCGGGGGAAGCCCGGTGAGATCAAAAGAAAGCCTCCGCAGCAGCACCACACGCTCCGCAGGCGGCGCGGGCTTCAAACCAGCAGCGCTCAGCTTTTCACGAATGAAGCCGTCGATGCCGCCAAATGCCTGTTTCGGCATCACAGGCGGCTTGTAGCTCCAAAACTGCTTCCCTGCCGCGACATCCACCGGCGGGCGCTCCGCAGCCTTCGCCGCTGATTCACGCGGATCGTCCGCGCCAGCCTTGATCCAAGTTTCAAAGTCCGCGATGACCGCTTCCGAGAGCTTTGGCTCCTTCGGCGGCATTTCGAGATCAGGATCGCTGTGCTTGATCGCGGTGAGCAGCAGGCTTTTCGCCACATCGCCGGGTACAACCGCCGGCCCTGTCTCGCCGCCCTCGCGGATGCCGTGCTTCGTATCCAGCATGAGCCCGCCTTTCGATTTGCCGGACTCGGCGGAGTGGCATCCGTAGCAGTGCTTCACGAGCACGGGCCGGATCTTCGATTCAAAGAACTCGGTGTCAGCGGCCATGGCGCTGGCAGACAGGAGAAGACAAAGAGCACTTTTCATCGGGTGAGGTTGGGCTTGGCGTTCACGGATTCGCGGGTGGCTTCATCTTTTTTGTGCTCCAGCCACTGGGCTGTGGCTGTGGCCGGCCATTTTTCGCCAAGGCAGCGGATGCCACAGTCCTCGCTCCAAAGCATCCATCCAGGTGCGTCAGTGGTGCCACGCAATGCGGCGAAGGTCAGTTCGGTGGCGGATTTCCACGCGGGCATGGTGCGGCACTGCCAGCGTGGATGCGGAGGAGAGATGATCTGTGTTTTGCCGGTGTCGATCTCCACCACGGCAACGGCGTCTGTCTCACCTTCGACCACGGCAACGCGTTTGCCATCTGGCGAGGCGGTAAAATAGGCGAGATTCACCGGCAGATCGCCACGCGCCGCCGGCACCGGCTGCACCGTTTTGCCATCCGCGCTGATCACAAACAGACGCGGCTCCAGTTCCGGCCCGCTGCCGGTGGCAGGCAGTGTCACCGGCTGGCTGGCAAACAGCACTCGGTCATCCGCCAGCACCTGCAAAACCGGGCGGTTCAGCGTGATGGCCATGGCCAGCGTGACCGGCTCCATCAGACGGTCCACGCCCCGAATCTCCAACAGCTTGCCATCTTTCTGCTTTTCAAAACGCGGTTTCATCAACGCGCCATGCTCCTGCACCACCGCGATGCGATGAATGCTCTGCAACTTCTCGCCCTCGCCGCCGATGGGAGCCATGAAGACCAGCGAGCGTCCGTCCGGCGTCCAGTCAAACGCGGCGGACACTTGGCGCGCAACCGTGAACCCGGCGCGGCCATCGAGCGTCAACACTTCCAGCGCCACGCTCTCGCCATCGTCATCCAGCCGCAGAAACGCCAGCGCATCATGCTTGGACGAAACACGTGGCAGCAGCGCCGGCTTCAGCAGGCTGCGAGCCAGCGTGCGCGGCTCGGTAATTCGCCCCCCCTCCAGTTTAAACACACACAGCTCGCTCACCTCGTAGCCCGAGCCCGGTTTCTTCAGCGAGGCCACGATGTCCGCGCCCTGGGGCAGCGCCAGCAGCAGTTTTTCCAACGCCGCCGGATCTTGCTCAAAGACACGACGCACAGCGCAGCCAAAACGCTGCCTCTGCGCCGATGGCAGCGCCGTGACGACCTCTTCCAGCGTCTTCGCATGATCCGCCAGCTTCACGGCGACCTCCAACAGCGGCAGCATCACCGGGAGCATCGCTTCCACCGACTCCACCTCCTCCGTCGGGATCAGCATCCGCGCCTCATCCCAGCGCGGGATCACCCGCGTGCGCTGGCAAACAAAGCCGCCACCATCAGGCAGCCAGCTCATGGTTTTCACCAGCGCATGCGCCATGGATGTGTCATTCACGAGCGGCTCCCCGAGTTCGCCATCCGCGCCCACGAGATGCAGGCGATCCTCGATCAGAACAATCGCACGATCTCCCTGGGGCGACCACCACACGCGCTCCTCCGGGAAACAGCCGCAGAGGCACAACGCGACGATGCCAAGCGCCACCAGATTCAGTTTCGTTTTCATGGGATGGATTTCCTTTCGAGCATCTCCGTGTCCACGCGCACCACCTGCATGCCCGCGCCCGCAGGATCAAAGGTCATGCGATAGCGTGCCCAGGGGCTTTCCTTGCGCGGAGCAGCCTGCACCTCCGCAGGGCCAGATGAAGCGGTTTGTGACCCAGAACGGCCCGCGATAAAGCCACCCGCCCCCACCAGTGCCGCCAGCAGCAGCACCGCCGCCGCGCGTGCCAGCCACGGCATGACAAAAATGCGCCGTGGTGCAGGCGCGCTCACTCTTTCGTTGATGGGAACACGCCCAAGTTCAGGATGCCGCAGCACGGCATCGCGCGTGGCGTTCAAGGATTGCAGAATGCGCTCCGCCTCGGCGCGCGCGCCAGCATGATTCGCGAGGTGATGCTCCAGCAATTCGCCGGCCTCGGGTGAAAGCTCGCCGAAATGCCGGTCAATGATCAAGGCGTGCAGGGATTCAGGTTTCATGATTTTCAGGGGTTGATTTCAGATTCAAGACGCTGCCGCACCTCCGCGACGGCGTGATGCAAACGCGAGCGCACGGTGCCGATGGGAATGCTCAAAGCCTCGGCGATCTCCGCATACGACAGTCCTTGAGCGAAGCGCAGATCGAGAATTTCGCGTTGCACCGGCTCCAACGCCGAGATCGTCTCCCGCGCTGCTTCCACGCGGTCGTCTTGAGTCGGCTCGGCGACATCATGCAGCTCCGCGTTCAGCGGAATCACCTCCGCGCGTTTCGACCACGCCGCCTGGCTCAGATGCCGCGCGATGCCAAACAAGTAGCCCCGCGCGCACTTCGGCGACTTCCCATCGCGCAAGCCCCGCGCCATTTCCAGGAACGTCTCCTGCACCAAGTCCTGCACACCTTCCGCACCGCCATGCCGACGTGCGAAATAGCGCGTCAGATCCCCCGCGCTCTCGGTGAAGAGGCGTTCGAGCAAGGGCGGTTGGTTCGTGGTGTCCACGCGGTTGGGAGGCAATTCACCGGCTGCATGCGCAGCCTATCATCCCCAACGTGGGCCTTTCGATCCAAAAGGTTCACCGAACGCGGATTAATTTTCAGATGGAGCCAAACTCACGCCGGAAGATGGCTTTTCACCACGGCCATGCTGGAGGCAAACTTGCCCATCACCACATCGCGGGCCTTTTCGGCCTTCGCCTTCGATCCGGCAGGATCTTTGGCCATCGCAAGCACGGTGGCGGCCACATTTTGAAGTTCCTCTTCCTTATCCAAGTCGAAGAGCCAGTCGTTCAGGCCGATGTCGCGCCACATGTAGCCCTTGCTCGTTTGTTCCGCCCAGCGGCAGACGATGGCGGGGATGCCGTTGCCGATGCACATGATCGGGCTGTGCATCTCGTGACCGAAAAGACCGGCGCTGCGGCGGTAGGTGCTGATGGCCTCGTCGGTGAGCCAGTAGTTCTCGCGCCACACCACGCGTGCCTTCACATCGTCCGGCAGCTTGTCGTAGAGCATCTCTTTGTTCACCGCCATCTGCGTTTTGTCCTCGGGGCAGAGCAAAATTTTGAGATCGGTCTGCTGGATCACGCTCACAATCGCATCGCGCAGCGGTTTGCAATCATGCTCCTTCATCGCCTCGTTGCGGGCGTGTTTCGTTTCGTCCTTCGCGGCCTTCTTTTCGGGAATCGTCCAGTAGGGCGTGAAGCGCAGGCGGGGGATGCAGCAGAGGAATTTGCCTTCTTCGAGGCCGTTGGCTTTCAGGAATGCCTCCGCCTTCGCATCGTCATTCAAATCGACCGCAAAGGCGCCGTCCGGGCCGTATTCCATGAGCGGGCAGGTGCAGCCTTTGCTTTTCGCGAGTTCGAGCGACACGGAATCGCGGAAATACACAAACTTCGCGCCATTGAACACGTCGATCGTCGATAGGATGGATTTGTCCGACGACGGCTTCGTCGCAGTCGAACCCTGCGATGAGAACGTGATACCATACACGCCGTAGGGCTTGCCGGTGGCCTTGCTCCACTTCGCCACGTCGTTCTGCGCCACCAGCGACGGCCCGGAGCCGTGCAGCAGGAAGTCGCATTCCTCGAAGGCGGTCTTCACCTCCTCGCCGCGAATGATCTTCACCTTGGGAAAACGTGCGTTCAGCATTTCCTCAACGCCATTGTCCACCTTGCTCGGCCACAGCCGCACCTCGACCTCCGGCAGATGTTTTTCCAACAGCGCCAGCACACCCGGCGTGTGCGCGATGTCACCGATGTTCACCGTCTGCCACGATGAGCGCAGGATCAGACGCTTCGGCTTTTCCGCCGCGATGGCAGAGATGAAGGGCAGCGCGGCAGCGGAACGGATGAAGTGGCGGCGGTTCATGGTGCGGAACGGGTGCTGTCTGTAAACTGAACGTAAATTGACGCCACTCATCTCATGCACCTTGCCATGTGCAACTTCGGAAGAGCATAATGGCCCAACCACCCAAGGAGCCCGTCATGCACCATCGTATCACTCTGATTCTCACGCTCGTGTTCGCAGCTTTTCTCCATGCCGGCCCCGTCGAAGACGCCAGCCTGCTGCTGCAACAGCAGCGCTATCAGGACGCCGCCACCAAACTCACGGACACGGTCATCAACGCTGAGAAGGACGCCGGTTACGCGCATTACCTGCGCGCCGTCGCCTTGTCGGAATCCAAACAGCACGCCAAGGCCATCACCGACTGCGACGCGGTGCCCGCAGGCCACGCGTGGCAGCGGAAGGCACTTTTCCTCAAGGCTCAGTGCCTCGCTGAGCTGAAACGGCATCAGGAGGCCGAGGTGATTTACAGCGCTGAGGCCACGCGGTTGTTTGCGACGGTGCGGAAGGAAAAACTGGCCGAGTCACTCATCGTCCTCGCACAGGAGATCACGAAACCGGTCGTGCCAGGTCAAAGCGTGAGTGGTGACGCCTACAACAAGGCGCTGGCGCTTTATCGCAAGGCCTTGGAACTCGAAACGGGTCCCACGGTGCGCGAGAACTTGCTGTTTCAATCCGCCGCGATCATCCGCCGCATCAAGAAGCATCAGGAGTTTCCCGCCGCCTGCGATATGTATCTACGCGAGTTCGATCCTGACTGGCGCGGTCTCACTGGCAGCGAAGCACCGAAGACTCCCGCGAAGGAAACCGGCGCGCGCCGCTGGGAGGTGCGGGCGATGCTGATCGAGAACCTGCTCGTCAACGGCGCGGATGATGCTTCACGCGTTTACGCCGAGGACATGCTGAAGCTCTGGAAGACCAAGCCGCCCGCCGCAGGCACGAAGCCGGACATTGGCGAGCTGGAGTGGCTGCTGTGCCGCAGTCATGGCGCTCCGGCTTACAGCGAGTTTGATCCGCCGCAGATCGCGCAAGTCCGGGAGGACGTTCAGCAGGGATCTTTTCAGCGGCTGCAAATCCAGCAGGGCGCGATGCAGCATTTTCCTGTCTCAGCAGGCGATCCCGTGAAGCATGTCGCGGCGCTCCGCACCTTTTTGAAGGCGTATCCGGCGCATGCGCGATCCGCCGAGGCGGCGATGACGCTGGTGCAGGCACTCATTGCTCAAAACAAACCAGATGAGGCCATCGAAGCCTGCAAGGTGCTCTACGATCGTTCCGACTGGCCCGCGCCCGCTGCGAACGAGCTGGACAAACGCACACCGGCGGAGCGTCTGGAGGCATGGCGGCAGATGGCGTTCTTCCAGATCGGCGCGCTGCATTTCGCCGCACGGCGTTATCCACAGGCCATCGAGCAATGGCGTGGCTACATTGCCAAACATCCCGATGGCGGCCTCTGGCAGCAGGCGCAGGCACGGATCATTGAAGCGGAGTTTCAGCTCTGCCTCGAAGCAGTGGCGGCAGACGACCGCGAAGAAGCCACGAAGCGCTTCGATGCCTTCATCGCCGCACATCCCCTCGATGCTCGCTGCGCGCAGTTGCTGTTCTTGAACGGGCAATGGCCTTACGCGACTGCGTTGAAGAAAAAGGACGCCGCCAAGGCCAGACCGCTGTTTGAGAACGCCATCGCCGAATGGGCACGCCTTATCATCAAGCATCCGCAGAGTGAGGAGGCCTCGCTCGCGCTCTACCGCACCGGTGTGATCCAGGCGGAGCATCTGGACCGGCACGAGGACGCGCTGAACACCTTCCAACGCCTCAACTGGGGCGGCTGGAAGCAACTGGCCGCCGAACGCGCAGCGATGATGCCGCAGCGCTCGCTGGCGCTGCACACGCCACGCACCTTCCGCACGAACGAAACCGCACAGGTGCGCGTGAACGTGCGCAACATCGAGAAGCTGAAGGTCTCGCGCTACACCCTGAATCTCGAAGATTTTTACCGCAGCCGCCATCGCCTCGACGGCGAATCGGGCATCGGCTCGCTCGACATTGACCTGATTCAGCCGGACAAAACTTGGGAGGTGGCCGTGACCGGCTACACGCGGCTCAAACCCATCGAGCAGGCCATTGATGTGCCGTTTGACGATGCGAAGCCCGGCGTGTGCCTCATCCGCGTCGAAGGCGAGGACTGGCAGGCCAGCACCATCGTCATCCGCAGCGACATCGATTTGATCGTGCAGTCGGCGTGGAAGGAGGCGCTCGTGTTTGTGCAGGATCGCGTCAAAGGCGTCGCGGTGGCCGATGCGGACGTTTTGATCAGCAACGGCAAGGAAATCATCGGTCAGGGCAAAACGGCGAAGGACGGCGTGTTCCGCCTGCGTGGTGAAATGATCCGCGAATCCGCTGATCTGTGCGTGCATGTGCGCACCGATGCCGGTGTGGCGATCCAGCGGCTCAATCTGCGTGGCATGACGCAGAAGATCACCGGCGGCACCACGGATCGTGAAAGCGTGGCGCTGTCCCGACGCGGCCACCTTTACACCAACAAGTCCGCTTATCGTGCTGGCGATGCGGTTCACTTCCGCGGCATCATCCGCGATGTGCAGGACGGCTCTTACATCGTGCCCGTGGGTCGTGAATACCAAATCAGCATCACCGACGACCATGGACGCGTGCTGCGCCGCATGAAGTCAAAGCTCGGCGACTTCGGCACCTTCACGCACAGCGTGCCCCTGCCTGCCAGCACGCCGGTCGGCAGCTACCGCATCACCGCGAAGGCGGTGGAGGGCGATGAATCACACACGGCGTGGTTCGAGGTGAAGGAGTTCGAGATCAAGGAGATCAGCGCTGTCATCGAGACGAAACCGGAGGCCGTGTTTCGCGGTGATCGAATCGAGGGCACGCTGCGCGTGAGTTACTCCTGGGGTGCGCCGCTTGCGGACGAGCCTGTGCGCCTGCGCATGCCGGATGGACGCCTCCTCGAAGGCAAAACGGATGCGAAGGGCGTCTTCGCCTTCACGCAGGAGACCACCGCGTTTCAACCCGGCGGCTTCGTGTCCTTCAATGCCGACCTGCCCGCACGTAGCCGCAACGTGCCACACACGGTCGCCATCTTGAGCGCTGGATTGCGACTCGTGTGGGATCGCGTGCCCGCACCTGCGCTCACGGACGAACCCGCGCTCGTTCGCGTGAAGGCGCTCGATCATCGCGGCAAACCGGCAGCCGCTTCCGTGAAGGTCACGCTCTCGCGTCTCGACACGCAACCGGCGAATCCGGTGCTCTCGGGGCTGCCCGGCCTCATTTACATTCCGAATGCCAGCGCACCGGCACGCATCGCGGAGTTTGTCGTCGAAACCGACGCCGCCACCGGCCTCGGCAGTTCCACCGTCGTGCTGCAATCCGCCGTGCAGCATCAGCTTCACGCGCAAGCCGCCGACGCACGCGGCAACGCCGTCGAGATCACCACCAGTGTGCAGGCTTCCGGTCCCGAGGACACGACAAAGCTGCGCCTCTTCAGCGACGATGACGAGGTCAATGAAGGCACCACGCTCAAGGTCGATGCGCACAGCCGCATCGCCACGCCGCTCGCGCTCATCACGCTCGCAGGCGAGGAGATGATCGAGCATCGCATCCTCAAGCTCACGCCCGGTCACAACGAACTGCCTGTCACCATCGCCGCCGCGCACTGGCCGCACTTCGAGGTCAGCATCGCCTGCCTCGACGGCGACAAGCTGCACAGCGCCCGCAAGGGCTTCGCGGTGAAACGTCCGCTCAAGATTGAAATCCAAACACCCGCTCAACCGGTGAAACCCGGCGAAGCCGCCGAGATCACGCTCACCACCACCGATGCGAACGGCAAACCCGTCGCCGCCGAGCTGAGCCTCGCGCTCGCCAGCGCCGCGCTCTTTGCGCAATACCCGGATGACACCGAAAACATCGACGACTTCTTCCACGGCAGCCTGCGCCGCGCCACCAGCCTGCGTATCAACAGCAACGCCGGCTTCCAGCATCGCGCCGTTTCCAAATTCCTGACTCGCGACGAATCCGGAAACGTCATCGAAATCGCCGAGCACATGCAGTCCCATGTCGATCGCTTGCGCGAGATGGAGGGACGCGAGCGAAGCGTTTGGTATCAGCAGACGAACCGAGGACGACAAAGTAGAGCAAATGGCATCGACAACCTGCTCTCCCAAAGAGATTTCACCAACCCCACCGAGTTCGACCCTCCGCAGTTGCCTCAGACGCTGAATCTCGATGCCAGCAATTCTTCATCCACCATCAACGGCTTTACAGTCAATTACGGCAGTTCGATCATCGCTGGCGGAGGCATGGTGATGAGCGGGAGCAGCGGAGGCGACAACACCTTGACCGGAACCTCCACGGTGAACACATCCTCTTCCCCGCAGGTTTTCTCATTTGCCGGTGTCGCCACCGAACCTCAGTTTGCCCAGGTTGTCTCGGGACTGAGAGCTGGGGATCAGCCGATCATCGGTGCCCTCGCCTTCCAAACCGCCGATGGTCGTCCTGGCGGCCAGCCTTTCGCATCGGATGCGCAGTGGCATTGCCCGCTCGTCACCGATGCGAATGGTAAGGTGAAAGTGTCCGTGACAGCGCCCGGTGCCGCCGGTGCCTGGCGTTTGTCCAGCCGTGGCTGCACCATGGCAACGAATGTGGGACAGGCGGAGAAGGAGATGATCACGAAGCGGGACTTTGATGTCGAGGTGCGGTCGCCAAATGCGCTTACTTCTGGCGACAGCTTCACTCCACGAATGCTGCTGCATGGTGCTCCAGCAGGCGAAACCAGCGCCGAGGCGATTTTTGACTCCACCAGCAATCAGAAGCGCACG
>CAMCWM010000078.1 GCA_945882215.1 Akkermansia muciniphila
TGGTAGATGGTGCGTAAATACCACGCCAGAAAACGCTCACCGTCATTGGCGAAGTTCTGCTGGTAGTAGGGATCTGAGGCGATGGCGGTCTTGATGCGGGTAACGAGGTCACTCATAATTGGGGAGCTTGATGGTCGTCGGTGTTCTGGCTTTAGTGAGTCCTCCATCGCCCGATAGCGAAGTCGATGATGAGCTGTTTCCTCGCGAGGATCTTGTGCCCGCACCAGGCCTCATTACAGCCCTCTTCGTGGCACGCCTGTCGGATCTTTTCCGCCACCTCACGATGGGAGGCAAAACTGACGTTCCCGAGTTCGGCGGCTTTCTCTACCGGAGGGCGGTTCCCTTGCGACGAGTTCATGCCCTTGGGCATGAAGAGCAGGTTGCCGAGGTTGTTCAGGAACCTTGTGACGAACTCTTCGCTGTATGGGGGGCCTTGAGGCTCCTGCGGCGCTACGTGCTCGATGGTGGCGTCCATCGACTTGTGGGCAATCTCGTTGAGATACTCGCCGGGAGTGACTTGGTGGTCCTTGGCATGGCGCTTGGCGTTCTCATACTTCCAGAGGATGTAGCGCGAGATCTTGTGATAGTGATAGTCGCCCCGGAGGTAGTCGAGGAATGCTTCACTGAAGCTGCCGCGAGGTCTGAAACCATGTTTTGAGGCTTGTCTCATCCGTGTTGTCAGCCACTCAAGGGTATGCCCGTTCGAGCCGAACTTCTTGGCGTCGCCCACCAAGTCATTGCTGGAGCGCCCGTGAAGGAAGTGGAATTTGACCAGCGTGATTTCAGTATTCTTCAGCAGCTCGATCAAGACTGGGTCCTGAACCATCTTGTCGCCGTAGGCTGCGTAGAGCTTGATGAGAAGTGGCCAGGAGTCTGCGGCGCTTAGAATCACAAGATCGGCTATCACGTCCTGGTGACTGAGAAGTGCCTCCAGCTTCTCCACATGCTGAAAGGTAGTGGCGAGGCTTTTGCAATAATCAGTGATGTGAGTGACCACAGCCGCTGAATCTGTGAGTTTCCCGAGGTCCAGCTTGAGGTTTTCCACCGGTCCCTCCCAATGACGAGAGTAGGCCCGGTCATGATGGCGCAGAACCTGATCTTCCTTGAGGTAGTGGATGCGCTCGGCGGTCGTGTAAATGATCACAAACTGCCGCTCCATACTGGTGATGGCCTGATTCTCCTGGTTCTCCGGGCTATGGAGATACACCTGATACATGAGGTAGGCCTTGAGCTTCTCCAACTCCGTCAGGTCTTTACCCCGACTGTTTTGCAGCGTGAATATCTGCGTGGCCTGCACCTTGTCTCCCACAACCATTCGCGTGATGTGAGCACCACCGATAACAGACACCAGTGAACGTAACGCTTTGAGTTCAAGAGCCTTCAGATGCTTGAACAACCGGTCATAGGCTTCGTGAATGCGTTTTTGCGAGCGTGAGGACACAAGCGTTTTTGGGCTGCCTGCTTTTGCCAGATCAGTAAACAAATCCATATCCTCACGCACGGTCAGGAATCGGAATCTGCCGTCCCGTTCCAGGAACTTCATGGAAAGCGCTTGGGCCTCGGCCAGTTCAGCGCAGTCGGCCAGGAGGCGGCACACAGCTCCGATGAAGAGCACCACCGTGCTCAGGCGCTGCTGGCCGTCGATGACAAACAGTTCGGATTCTGCCTTCCTCTCGAAAAGGAAGTGCCCGAGATAGTAGGGTTTGCGTGGTGGATGCTCGTGCAAGTCTTCCAGGAACTGGTCGATGTGCTTGTCCTCCCAGGAGTAGGCCCGCTGGTAGGGGGGGACGGAGTAAGTGAGCGGCGACTCGAACAGATTGGCCAGCGTTTCGGGTTGAGGGGAGGCCATAGTCAGCTAAGCAAATCTGGGTGAACGTTGTAACGGCTACACCCGGTGTTTGACCGCTTTCCGCACGGCAGCAGGCATGGCCGGCGGGGCTTTGGTTGGCTGGGACTTGGGGGCTGCTTCAGGTTCAGCCTTCACCGCGCTGGCGAAGCTCATCGTCGGTAGCATGAATGCGTCGTGGCTGCTGCGAGCGGTGACCGTCAGCAGCATCTCGCGGATCGCCCCGTATAGGATGGAGGCTCCGTTCACCTTCACCAGTTCTTCGGTCTTGTCCTCGGGCCACTTCTCAGAGACGGCAAACCAGCCAATCATCTCCGCATGACCACGATACGGACACTCTTTCTGCTCCTCCGAGGGGCCAAACTCCGCCTTCAGAATCACACGCCACAGATGCTTGTCCGTGTCGCTTCTGCCCACGGAATACTGGGTCTTCACTTGGGTGCCAGCACCGGGCTGGCCTGTGGCGATGGCTTCCACGCTGAACTGCGTGAAGCGGTGCTGTTTAAGCTGCAAGGGCGAGTTCATTGGATGACGCGTAGGTTTGATCGTTGCCGGATGTCGCCAGGAAATTAGCCACAGCTTTGGCTGCGCCAGCCAGCAGGTTGCCTGCCTGCTTCTTGGCTCCGTTCATGCAGGTCTCCAGCAGCGTTTCCACTTGGGGAGTCATCGTCAGCGGAATTTCTTCGGTGAAGGTGACGTGATCTGTCTTCATGCGCACCAGCACATCACTGGCCTTGTCCTGCACCAAAAAGCCGGTTTCCCAGCGTTTCAGGCTGGCGACACTGACCCCCACGAAGTCCGCAAACTGACGCTGGGACTTCTTCATGGCCTTCCGGCGTTGAATGATCTCTGCCGAGGTCAGCAGGCCGTGTTTTTGCCGGTAGGCATCGCTGGTGGCGTGGACCAGCGCCGTCAGGTGGCTTGGGCCGAGCGTGCGGAATCCGCAGTGTGGGCACTCGTGTGCCGGGGCCAGCACCGTGATGGTTTCGCCACGGTATTCCTGTTCCGTCGGGCGCATCACCACTGGGTAGGGACCGTCCACCGCATCGCACGCGATGCAGAAGTCCGGCACCATGGGCTGGAGCGGCTTGGGTTTAGTCTTGGTGGTCGGGGTGGCAGTCAACATGGTAGAAGAAGATCTCCTGGGTTGTGGGGTGGCTCTTCAGGACAAACTTGAAGTAGAGGGGACATTCGAACTCAGGGAGGGAGGCTTTGAAGGCCCACATTTCCTGATTCATGATGAGGGAATGTTTGGTCGATTTGCGGGGCGGGCGGGTGCCCGCGTAGCTGGCCTGGGGACCAGCGTCCAGAGCGGCTTGGATGAGGCGGGGGATCAGTGCCCAGTAGGTGCTTTCGTCGATGCCAAGCTCTTCCAGATCCGCTTTCACATGGCGCTCTGCATCCACGGGCACCAGCCGACCTGCTGCCAGCGCTTCTTTCGCAGCTTGTAGCTTGGCAGCCAGTGTTTTGGCCGTTGGGTGGGGATTGCCGTGCATGTGATGATGGTGGTCATGGCGTTGGTATCATATGAGCCCATAAGCCAATTGGCAAGCTTGGGTTTGGTTCTATGGTTTGAACTCCGGCATGGCGCGGATCATGAACTCATTGAAGAGCGGCACCGTGAAGGCCATGTCGCCATGGGCAGGACTGTAGATCATTCCCTTCTTGATGAGCTTGGCGCGGTTCGGCCCAAGAGCGTTGACCTTGACTCCAAGCTTGTCGGCGATGTCGCCGGTGCGATGCGCTCCCGGTCCCAAGTCCGCCATTGCTCGGAGGAAGTTCTTCTCGCTGGGCGTCAGGCGGTCAAAGCGGACTCGGAAAAAGTTCTGATCCAGCCGAGGGATGACCGTGGAGGTTGCTTTCTTCACGTCGTCCAAAGTGATGGGGCTCTGTGCGGCGATGTTCCAGGACTGATAGCCCCATTCCTGAAGGAAATACGGATAGCCCTGAGTCAGGCGGTACACTTCCTTCAGGGCATCCTCATCAAACATGACACCTGCTGCTTGAGACGGTTCTCGCAGCGCTTTGGTGGCGTCCTCTTCCGAGAGCGCACCCACATCTGGGAAGTTGAAGAGCCGCTCCGCATAGGACTTTGATTCTCCTGCCAGACCGGGAAGGATGGGCAAGCCAGCGCCGAGCAGGACCACGGGAAGTTGTTGCTGCTGGACCTTGTGCATGGCCATGATCAATGCGCCCAGCTCTTTCTGATTGAAGTATTGCACCTCATCAATGAAGACCGCCACGGCAGCGTTGCGCTCTTGGGCGGCCTCACCCACGGCGATGAAGAGGTTGGGTAGGTCGATCTCCAGGTCACCGCTGTCCGCAGATCCCGCCTCAGGATCGACATCCAGCCCTACCGTCACATCCTCGTAGGTCATCTGTAGCTTACCCAGAAAACTGCGCAGCACGCGGAATCCCCGCTTCACCTTCTCCCCAGCTCCTGCGATCCGGTCCAGATCATAGAGCAGGTTCCTCAGGTAGGGGGCGATCAGCGGTCCCAGCGGTTTGTCTTCGTGGGCCTCTATGACTACGGTCCGGTAATCGGCAGCCTTGGCCTTTCGCTCGATCTCGTTGAGCAAGACGGTCTTACCCACCCCACGCAGACCTGTGAGCAGCAGGCTTTTTTCAGCGCGCTTTTGCTTCACTCGGCCAAGGAGTATGCGGGCCAGTTCCAGAAGCGGGTCGCGGCCTACCAGTTCCGGCGGAGGGGATCCGGCACCGGGGGAGAAAGGGTTTTTGATGGGGTCCATGGTCTTGTTTGTATCTGATTATACCCATTTATACACGATTTCAGATATAAATGGATATAATTAACTACATTTGCAGCCGCTCCCACGCCTGCCGGTAGTCGCTTTCGCGGTCCACTCGGGTGAAGGGGGGATGGAAGGTTTTGGTGACTTGGGTGAGGCCGTTGTCGATGGACCAAGTGGCGGTGAGGGGGGCGGTGGGTTGGCCGGTGTCGGAGTTGGTGGCTTCGCGGCGGCGGGTGCGGAGTTCAGTGGCTCCGGGGTCTTTGCGGGCGGTGTTGGGGAGGCGGCGGCCAGTGGCGTCAAACTCGTCCACCAGCTCGTAGCCGCGCATCACAGGGAACTGCACGCGGTAGATGGTCAGCAGCTCTTCCAGGGTCAGGCCCAGGGCCAGGGCCACCAGCACGTCGATTTCAATGAGGGCTTGGCGGCGGGCGAAGTCGGTGCGCAGGGGGCAGTGCCAGGTCCAGTCGGTGGGAAGCTCGTCCCAGGGCAGCTCGGTGGCGTTGGTCAGGCGGGCGTCGTCGGTGGTCCAGCGCTGGGTGTGGAGCAGGTCGCGGTGCTCGGTGGTATACTCGGACCAGAGATCGGCATAGGCGAGGGTCAGGCAGGAAAGGCGGAGCATCCGGCTGGCGGCGGCGTCCATGTAGGGGCCGGTGAGGAAAGGCAATGCTGCAATGTCATTATTGTGGACATTCCCTCGGCCCTTTACTTTGACCATGAAGTCAAAGGGTAGTGAACAAAAGGCCGTTGAGACGTGGAGAGTGGTTTCAGCGGAAAGAAAATGCGCCACACGAACTGAGTTGATCGCAGTGACTCCACTGGGAACCAAAACAGGAATTAACGTCCTCTCGTTAGCCGATTGGCACATGGCGCGAAGTGCTGTCTTGCAGCGTGCGCTCAATGGCACCGGAAGTCGCCCATCCTTCACCAACCTTTCCGATTCAGTCGCAGGTGTTTGGCGGAGGCGCACATCGCGGTAGTCGTCATGCAGGGCTTCACCCGGGTGTAGCTTGAGCCAGACGATGGCTCCGGGGATGCTGCCTTCGGCTTTGGAGAAGTGGGCGAAGCGGCGGGCGCGGCTGGCTCCGGGCTTGGTGGTGTCGGCTTGGTAGAAGCGGAGCTTTTCGCCATTGAGCAGGGTTTCCCAGGCGGCTTCATCGCCCTTGGAGATGTGCCAGAAGCCGGGGAGGGCTGGCGCAGGCCATTCAGCGATGGCGGCATGAAAAGCCTCTCGATTCCCCCGCGCATCCCCTGGTCGATACACCGCACGCGGGAGGTAGTCCTCCGCGATGGCAGTGAGGTCGATGGAGTCGTAATCGCTGCTGAGGGTGCAACTCGTGCGTGAGGTCTTGTTCAGCGGGGTGCCGTTGAAGAAGTGCGGGCCACTGAGCACCCATTCTTCCGCTGAGATTGGCTGGTAGGCAGGATTCTCCTGCCGGGTGATGATGCCATCCCGCTGGGCGTTCACCTCGTTGAACATGTCTGTCGCATGATATTCGTCACCAAGATCGCCAAGGCGCTTCGGAGCGGTGGAGAACTTGCGCAGCACTTCCAGGATCTGGCGGCTGTGAACCTGCGGCAGACGCGTTTCTAAGGGGTCCGTTTCAGACTCCTCAAAGAGCGCGGCGAAGATCGCCAGTTCCTCGCGGGTCACTTGAATGAGGCGGTGGCAGTGGCCGCGAGTGTCCCAGTTGCCTTCATCGGTTTTGATGCCCGGAACGGGGTCTTCAGCTCGGGTGTGGGCCAGTGAGTAAGCAAGCGTGGTGGGCGTGTAGAGACTGAAAGCAGCAGTGAAGCCAGACTCACTCGCAGTGCCGCCAGAGATATTGATGCTGAAAGCCATCACATGATGAACCGCTCCGAACAGGCCGAGTTCATTCTTGAAATGGTAGTGCGCTCTTAGCCGCTGATAATAGTCGCGCCGGAAAGCGCCGCCCTTCGGATCATCGAAGACACCTTCGGGGTGCAGCAGCCCACACATGCCGTCCTTCCCCAACACCTGCCAGATGCGGGCGATGAAGTTCTTGTAGAGATTGGTGCGCATCCCAACGAGTTCAGGATACTGGCTGTCAGAACATAGAAAGGTTGCGGAACCGAGGCTGCTCTCCAGCTCCTGGCGGTAGCCTTGCTTCTCCTTGTCACCCCGGTTCAGGATGGGCAGGCGTTCACGATTGATGTCGGCGCTTTTCGCTCCTGAAACTCCGAGTTTGGGTTCCAACTCGCCGAGCACCAACGCTTCATTCCAATCAGCTCCGACCCACGGCGGATTGCCCGCGATGAAGTCGAATCCGCGTGCGGTTTTGGCGGAGCCGAGGACTTCCGGGAAGGTCAGTTCCCAGTGCATGAAGTGCTGCTGGTCCGCCACCTTCAGGGCTTCACGCACCCAGGGCAGGACGGCGGAGACGTTTTCGATCTCCAGCTCACGTTTGACGGAGGCATTCAGCAGCTCGTTGACATTCAGCCCGGAGCGCACCTCCATGAAGGCGGCATCTTCTTTGCCGAGGTTTTCTGCATCAATCAGGATGCGCAGAGCTGCCAGCCAGGCATCCCGGTCCGGCAAGGCCCCGGTGTGCTCCAAGGGCCAGAACCAGAAGGCGCACCAGGCATCCATGACAAGCTTCAAGCGCTGGAAGGCCCCGGAGGTAGACTCCAGCTCTGCCTTTACGCGTTCACGGTCCGTGAGCTGCGGGGCGCTGGAGGTGCCCATGCCGCGCAGGAGCGGAGCGTCGTCGAGATCGAGCTGACCCACTGCTGCTGCGAGCGAGACGGTCTTGGTGATAGTAGCTGGAGTGGCAGCACCCGGAGGATCATGGGGCCAGACGGAGGCAGGAACAGCAGTGGCAGCGAGGGCGGCAGAACGCCGGCGGGCGTAGGCGTCCCAGTGGTGGTCGATGCGCTCACAGAGGCGGACGGCAAGGTCGAGCTGCTCCTGAGTCCAGTCGGCCATGACGGAGCGCTGACGCCACTCTTTGGCGGTGCGGCATTCGTCGGGCCAGAGGTCGCGCATGAGCTTGTCAGTATGCACAGGGACCATTTCATCATCGAAGACGAGGAAGTGGTAAATCTCGGAGGGCTTGCGGGCTTCACCCGGCTTCAGCACACGTGGAGGCTGGGCTTTGCTGCCCCGGTGCTTCCCATCCTCCAACTGGCGGCGGATATAAACGGCACGGCGGGCACCGATCAGGGAGTTCCCAGCACGCAGGCGCAAGCCAAACCAAGGCACAGCGCTCTGGGTGCTGGTGGTGGGATCGCCATCGCTGTCCTGTCCATGATCTGGCAGCCGGTGGATGGTGCCGAGCCAGAGGGAGAGGCTGCCCAGCTCCACGGCGGTGGGATTCAAATCCACGCCATAAATGTTCCGCGTGGCGATGTAGTGCATGACGCGCCGCAGTTCCTCCTGATAGCGGACGGGATCAATGCGCTGGCCGATCTGCTCCTGCTTCAGCTCCAAGTAGCGCTCGGCAAGCTGGCGTGCGGCCTCGACGAGGTAGGCCCCAGAACCCATGGCCATCTCACAGAGGGTGAGCGTGAGGATGCGGTCGGCATCAGCAGGAGTGTAATCTTTGAGCAGTTCCCGCAGGGCCTCACGCACGAGGCACTGGGCCAGCGGCTCCGGGGTGTAATGGGACGCGGAGTTTTCCCGAGCGATGCCGTTTAGGTGCAGAATGAAACTGCCCTGCGGCCAGATGCGTGGCTGACTGCTATCTGGCAGGGTGACGATCTCGTCCCGCTTGAACTCCTCACTGCGGCTGCGAGGGACGAACCAGCTCGGCGTGGAGGCATCGCGGATGTCTTTGCCCGCTGGCTTCACCTGGATGACGCCGTCACGCTCGGTGACAAAGATGCCGGAGTAGGCGAGCAGGCCCTCATAAACGGCACCGAGCTGATTGATGCCCAACTCAGCGTAGTTCACACGGCCCACGGAGCGGCCATCGGGGTTCTGACCGAGGGAGAGACGGCGGATGACCTCCTGGAGGCATTTGTTGCGGAAGCTGACGCGCCGGAACAGCGGCGTGGTGTCCGGTGCAAAGAGCGTGGCTGTGAGCGGACGGATGGTGAAGGCGCGGCTATTGGCGCTGTTGAAGTCCAGCCTTGCCTGCTCGGGCGCGATGGTTTCATCCACATTGAATCCTTCATGCACCAGCGTAAACAGGCGGTGCAGGTGCTGATGAAAGTAAGTGCCGGTCTCGGTGGTGGGTGTCAGCTCCACCAGCTCCAGATCCCGCAGGGCCTCTAGCGAGTAGCCGAGGCGGTAGTAATCATCGGTGACAGGCAGGATGCCCAGTTCGGCTCCGCGTGCCTCGGCATAGAAGAGAAAGAGCAGCCGATAGACATAGGTCAGGGCCTCCCGGCGGAGGTCGTCGGCGGTGACTTCCTTGGACTGGCCGGTGGGGGATTCCTGCGGACGAAGGGCGGTGTAGGAGAGACTGGCTTCGCGGCGGAGATTGATCCATTCATTGGCCAGAAGCTCGATGGCCTCACGCACAGCACCCTGGAGTTTCTCTGAGACGCCGTGGGCCAGCTTGTGGCTCTTTTCCTCCAGGCGGTCATGCAGGACGGAATCGCTCTCTCCATCCGGGCACAAGGTGGCGGCGGATAGAAAGAGGGCCAGGGAGTCAAAACTGGCGTTCTCCCGACGGCCAAAGGCGTCATCGAGATCGAAGCGAAGGTAGCGGCCCTGGGCGAAGGTTTGCCGATCAAGCAGCAAGATCTGACTGCCGCCGAGAAGCATGACCCAGCGGGGAGCATCCTCTTCTTGGAAGATGCGGGTGACGGCCTTTTCCCAAGTGCCAGCGCATAGGCGGAGGGTGCCGGTGGTTTCGGGCTCGGGAAGGAGCTGCTTTTCCAGCGGGGAGAACTCCAGGGGTTCATCACCCGGCGTGCCGTCTGGCAGGGCGCTCTCAGGTAGCGCAAAGCAGGTCTCGCAGGCGACGAGCCAGGGCTTCTCGTAGCGGTTTACTTTCAGCAGAGCGGGGACGCGGCTGTGTCCGCCCTCAACGGGGACGTTGATGGGATCAATGACGTAGCCGAGACCATCGAGGATGCGGGAATGCAGGGCGGCGAGATCCGGCGTGGCATGGAAGCGATCTGCAGGCTGGTGGATGTAGTCGAGCGCCTGGGCCTTGGCTTTGAAATACAACTCGCCCACGGACTGCAAACGGCGTGAGGGAGCGCCAGATCCAAGCTCCCGCCAGCCGGTGCGGATGTCGCGCACGTCGGCGTCCATGCCTGTGTCAAGGTAATGGCTGGAGTAGTATTCGCCGACGTTATGAATGCAGGGATCGAGAGGCATGAGCGGGTCTATTTCGTGCTTTCGATGACAAGGACGAGGCGTGTCACGGGTTCGGAGGCGGGGACGTAATGGGCATCGCGCCAGTGGGTGTTGCGGTCCTTGATGTAGCGGTCCATTTCCTCAATCTCGCGTTTGGCTTTTTGTTCCTGTGCCGAACCTCCTGCAAGGCCCTGGAAGAGGTCCATCTGGAGGGCTTTGCGTTTGTCATACCAGGCGCGGAGGCGCTTCTCTTCCTCCTCCAACTGGGGGCGGATCTCCTCACGACGGATGTCCCGCAGCATCTTCATGTGTGCGAGGCTGGACTCCACCGCAGCGGTGACGAAGCCGCGCATGGCATTGGCATTGAAGGTGGAGGCGCGACCTGTGTTGGTGAGATTGAGGAAGCGTGCTTCTTCGAGTGCCTCACGCAAAGGGCGATGACGATATTTGCCACCCGGCAGAAATGAGATGGCGTGAGCATCCGCGATGAGCGGGATGCCTGCACGCGAACTGACCTGACCGATGAAGCAGAAACACTTTTCTCCGGGAGCCAAATGCGGCGAGGAAATGATGGGAGCACTGCCACGCGGAATCTGCATGACCATGCGCTCGACGAGCCAACGCATGACGGGATGGTTCTCGCTATGCAGCAACTCCGCCGACCAAAAGCCGGAAGTCTGAAAAGCCGCCTGGATGGCTTGCTGAACGCGACCTGATTTGTGCGTAAGGCGGAACTGACCGTGCTCAGGCCAAGCTTCTTCAGGAATGGCATTGGCTCCGAGGATGACATCGCCACGGGCATCCTTGGCTCCCAAACGACGTGCGAGATCCTGCGGCGCGGTGAGGATGATTTGTTCGTTGCTGGTCTGGAGCGGTTGATAGCGGAGTTGCTGGCCCTGTGGCGTGGTGCGCAGATAGTCGTAACCTTTGGAGAGGAAGTCACGGTCTGGATATAGGCGGAGTCGGCTGGAAGAGGCGGCGGCAGGCGCTGAAGCGACTGGTGATGCGGCCTGCTCTGAGTGCAGGGCATGTGCCATTTTTTGTGCCTCCAAGAGCATGGCTTCCAAGCCCTGGGCTTCGTCATTCCAGCGTGTGGCTTCCGCACGCTGGAGAACCTCGGCATCGCCCGCGATCAAGCCTTTGCGTGCGAGGTATTCTTCCTCGGCCTCGGCATCGTAGAGACGCAGGATGCTCTCGCCTGTGCGGGTGGAGCGGTTAATTTCTTCCACCTTCTTGATGAGGCGGTCGAAGAGTTCGGTATCGCCTTGCAGCAATCCAGCCTGGGTTTTGACGAGCAGGTAGCGAAGCTGGGGTTCACGCTTCTGGCCGAAGCGATCAATACGGCCGTTGCGCTGGATGAGTGTGATGATGGACCAGGGCAGGTCGTAATGAATGATGTGATGGCACTCGTGATGGAGGTTTACACCTTCCGAAGCCACATCGGTGGCGAGCAACATACGCATCTTGCTGTTTCCTGTGCCGAAGGACTCGATGGTGGCGGAGAGGGCGACATCTGGGAAGCCGCCATGGATGGTGGCAAGCACCTGGGCAGGCTGGTCCTCAAACTTGGCGGAATACTTGAGCCTGAAATCCTTGGCGAGTGCCTCGGCCAATGCCTTTTGAGTGACGGTGCTTTCCGTGAACAGGAGCAGGCGTGGACTGGAGGCCGAGCCATCCCAGCCAAGCTCCTGCAAGTGCCGCTTCAAAAGCTGGTAACGCGATGAAGCCGAGATGCTGAGGCCAGCCGACGTGGTGACCAGATGACTCAACAGCGGAAGGCTCGGTGATGCGGCATCCTCTTTGGCCACACGATCACGGACCTTGGTGATGGTGGAAGTGAGCGCTTCGGGGCTGGAGAGGAAGCGCTTGTAGAGGCCATACTCGATGAGTCTGTCCTTCGTGCCGTGTTCCTTCACCACCGCACGCAGCTTTGCCAGATCGGCATAAACGGCCTCCTCAGCGGCTGTGGCATCCGAGGTGGTGCTGGCGAGAGGGATGACGACGCGCTCGGAGAAGTTGTCCCCGGCTTCCTGACGCACGTCCTCTTTGAACCGCATCAGAAAGAATGGCGCGATGTCACGGGCATCATACTCACGCAGCTTTGGATCAGGAATGGCGGAAGGATCAAGCAGGGAGATAAGACGGGCGAAGGTCTCGCGCTTGCCGTTGTGAGGTGTCGCAGTGGCCAGCAACATGCTGTCCGTGGAGCGCGACATGAGCTTTGCCAGACGATAGCTGAGCACACGCTCTGCCGAAGAAGCGCCGGCGACGTTGTGGGCCTCATCAATGATGACCATGTCCCAGCGGGTCTTTTCCAAAAAGGGTCGGTAGCGACCAACATCCTTCAAAGTGTCAATGCTCATGATCACACGATGGAAGACCTCGAATGGGTTCTTCGATGCAGGAATTTTCAGGCGCAGTTTGGCGATGCCTGCGGAGTCGAGCCGGACCAGTGGAATGGCGAAGCGGTTCCAAAGCTCCGACTGGAACTGGGTGAGCATGGACTTCTTTGTCAGCACCAGAATGCGATTGCCACGGCCACGGGCGATCAGCTCGGTGAGGATCATCCCGATCTCGATGGTCTTCCCCAAACCGACTGCATCCGCAAGAAGCAGCCGAGGACGCATTTGGCGGAGTGCCTTATCCACTGCTTCGACCTGATAACCCATCGGTTTGAACGCGCCCATGCCTTCCAAACTGGGCGTCATGTCCGTAAAGGGCATCTGGCGGAGCTGGGCTTCGAGGAAAAGCTTGGCCTTTTCAAAGCCGGGAGATTGGTCAGGCTCCAGCGCCGTTTCCCTGGGGTCCACGGGTATGATGTCGTCGAGCTGGGTCAGAAACACCGCCTCGTGACCGCGAACGAGGTCGTCAGCGCCGGTGCAGGTGATGGCAAATTCAGCATTGTGCCCATCCGCCGCCTTCACCTGAGTCACCATCCACTCCGCATCCCGGCAGAGGACACGCATTCCTGGGGCGTAGGTTCTTTGAGGGCTCGGCATGCGCTTTGGTTTAGTGATCTGACTGGTTCGAGAGGCTGTCTCATTTCACGCGGCAGCAGGGGGCAAGTCAAGGTGCCATGGTGCGTGAATGATTTATAAATGCAGAGCCCGCGCACGCTGTGAGGACATAAATTCCCTTCGCCTCAATCCCCGGAATCTGACGATCACCACCAGGTTGCCATGATGGAATCCACGCATTCAGATCGAACCCGGTGGTCTGATTCTGGTGGGCTAGATCGAAGGCTCGGGCATCATTCCACAGCGTATCGCTCCCCCTGCACCCAGGCGATGGTCTCGGGGTCATTGACTTCCCACAGTAGCTCATAGTTCACCTTTCAGGCGGAGGCGCTTTCATTGACGCTACGGCGTTGCAGCATTTTATCATACAATAGAAAGGTGGAATCAGGAGTGAACGGAGGCGGTGATCTTCATCAGATTCTCGCAACCGTAGGCCAGACCGTGAGCGACGCTAAGACGGTCAAAATCCGAAGTGAGTTCATCTGGCAGTCCCTGTAGATCGGGAGGTGCAGGAAGGGGCTCATGACGAAGGCCCTGCACATAGCGATGCCGGTCCTCCGGGGTTTCCTTCCAGCGCGTGTATCGGGAAAGTTCCTGTTCAAAACGGCCCTGAACGAAGAGACGACGGTAAAAGGCGAGACGACTTCCGCCACCCGTGAAAAAGAAACGAAGCTGACCTGGCCAAGGGTCAAAACTAGCATTGGCGTGCGTGTCGCGCTGTAACTTTCGAAAACGACTGGCACAGGCGATCGCGAGTCTAACTGCGTCGTCCGCAAAATCGCTGGACGCTTTTTCGAAGGCCTTGATACAGGTCTGATTGCCGTGTTGCCGACCGATAATCTCCGGCACGCTCTCGGGGATAGGCACAGTCCCTGATTGATAATCTTCAAGGCGGTTCGGAACTGAACCTGGAGAGACTTTCTCGATGGCGGAAATGCGGGCCTCCAAAAGTTTCAATGCTCCGAGAGGCTTAACTTCGCAGACATGAAACGAGACGATATCCTCGTCTCTGTTCCCGTGTAGAATTGCCGTCGAAATATCGAGGGTGCCAGCGCCGACATCGATAAGGATCAGGTTGCCCTGTGCCCGGTAAGGGGAATTGACATAGCCGGCGAGCTGCGCAGCGATTTCCGGGTAGAGGGCAATCCTGTTCGCGGGGATAATCCGAATTGGCGAGTCCGTCGCCGGAGCGGTCCGCAGCTTCCGGACCGAAGCGATACTGAGTGGATGATCGGAAGGCCCAAGTTCTGCGGCAAGATTGGCGATTTCCTTATATGCCCGGGCGAGCGGACCATCGTTGATTTGTTTGGCAGCGAACCCCAAGTTCAGGCTCCATACCTCGGTGCGGCCCTTGTAGCGACCTGCCTTTTCGGCAGAGAACCAAGCTAGGGAGTCCCGAATGACACCAGCCAAATAGAGCGCGGCAAGATCCCGCAATTCCACCGAATCAGGCTTTTCCATCAAGCGCATCTTCAGATTGGCCTCAACATTCCCGCCCGCTGCCACCTGAGTCGCCCTCAGAAACCGCTCCAAGCCATTGCTTCCGATTCCGACTGGCACCGCATAGGACTGCCCCAGCCACCCGTGGTCTCCTATCACCACTTTCGTACAACTCGTGCCGAAGTCGATACCCAAGGTCAAATCCACCTCCGGGGCAGGCCCTCCCTGCGGGCCAACTGCCACCGGTGGAGTGACTGATTTCAGAGTCTGGGACTTCGGAACTTTGGAACGACCCGTGATCTCGGCAGAAGGCGACTCGTTTTCAATGAGCGGCACCGAAGCGCCAGCCCTTCCTGTGGTGCGCGGTAAGGTTTGTGCCGATTGCTCAACGGGAAGTTGCGGTGCGACAGGCTTTTCTGACTTTTTGGATCGTCCAAAGAGTGACCTGAGTCGGTCGAATATGGATTTTTGATCGCTCATTAGTGGATATGGATAAAACCGGCCGCGATGGTCGCGCTGTCGCCTAGCGTCTTGGACTTAGCGCGGATCTTGTCGCGCATAATCCCACACTTGTTGCGGAGCTTGCGGATCCGACCCTCGGTGGCAGCTACCAAGGCATCTCGCTTCAACAACCGATGCCCATGAAGAATCCGATCCAATGATTCGAGGCTCCTTTCCTCGAAGCGGTCAACACCTCGGAGTTGGATTTGCCTACGGTCCGCGTTCTCCATCTTACACCTCTCCTCAAACTGATGGAACAGGCCGTCAGCCTCAAATTCAAGGTGATCCACATAAGTGCTGAGAGTGTCCAGCAGCTCGTCACCTGCCATTGGAAGCTGCTCGCTGCTTTGGCCTAGGGCAGCAGCCACCTCAACGATGCTTGCAGCCACCTGCGGCTCATCAACCACACTTCCATCGGTGAGCGAGCGCACCTCATGATGAATCCTCTCATGGTTTCGCAATCCTTCGACAGTCCATCGCTGGGAAACGAACGCATACAGTCCCGGTGCCACAGATGTAGGCCGACAGTTCCCGGGCACCTCGACCGCCACCGGAACCGGTTGGACAACACGGTTCACCCGGAGATGGTGCCCAGCGAATCGGACGAGTGGGTGTGCCTGATGGATCACTTCCATACCACGCTCCGAGGACGTGAACACGCGATGATCGAAGCGCACCCGGCGCGGCTCCATCCCCGTGAGTCGGGTCTGTCCCCGAAGATTGCGCTCCGCTAGGAAGCGGTCGAGTTCGTGGACCGCAGCCGCATCGAGTTCGATCTCGAAAATTCGCTTGTTCTGATCGATTCCCCGAATCCGTGTCGCGGGAAAACTGCGTTGGAAAAACATTCGCATGTAGACCTCAAGATCGAACCCCGTGATCCAGTCCTTCCGATCGTGGGCTGCCGCGATCTGGTTGACGACGTAATCGCCGTAGGCTGCGAGAATGGAGGCATCCCGCTCCAATTCCTCCTCCATCTGCATTTTTGCCTCCATTGCTATGGCGGTTTCCTCGATCCGGGTCGCTTGTTGGGCGTCAGATAGCTTGTTGGTCAGAATCTCGTTGGTGAGTTCGTTGATTAGCGGACCGATGACTGCTTCAAGGTCGCCCAATGTTCTCTGGAAGAGGTCAAGACGATCATAAAGCCGATCGTAGATCCGTTCGTCAACCGTCCCTTGGCAAATGAGATTGATCACGATGATCCGCTCTGCCGTCTGGCCGATGCGGTGGATGCGGCCGATCCGTTGTTCCACAACCATTGGATTCCAAGGGAGGTCATAGTTCACCACCACACTAGCGAATTGGAGATCCAGCCCCTCACTTCCGACTTCCGAGGACAGAAGGAGAGGCGCGCTGCTGGGTTTGGCAAACTCGTCCACTATCTCCTGCTTGTCGCCGACCTGATCCCCGGTAAGCATGAGAGAGGAAATTCCATCCCGGCTCAACCGTTCTGCAAGATAGCGAAGGGTGGGCTTGAAGTAGGCAAACAGCACCACTTTCGTATTTGGGTGGGCTTCCCAGTAGGTCTTCAGAGCTTGGACGAGATGTTCGTACTTCGAATCTGCTGCCTCGAACTCAGCCGGATCAAATCGGCCCGCAAGCGCCTCCTTCACGTAGGAGACGAGTGGGCCAGCATTTCCCCGGTTTCTGGAGAGACTGACATCTGGATTCAGTTCATCAGCATCCGAGTCTCCAACGACTAGTCGTTTGCAGGCGGCAGCCATGCTGCTTGCGACCTGCCGCTGCGGCATCACCGTCAGGAATCCGGAGCTGATTCCCTTTTCAGCAGCATAGTCCCACACTGCGGAAGTGACAGCGTGATAGAGGCGCTGCTCATGGGTCTTGAGCGGGACGAGGACGGTATTCACCTCACGTAAGACCGGGTTCAGGTCCACATCGCGCTTTCTTGTCCGAGTCACCACGTAGGAAAGCAGGTTCGCTCGTTCGCTCCTATAGGCCAGATCGGCTCGCAGCTTTGGATCCCCGTAGGACTCGCACACATCAATGCGGTGCCTGAGATCGGCAAGGGTATTGCTCTCTTGAAGCAATGGCGAACTCCCCGCCATATCGATCTGCTCTAGCAATTCCTCGCGGCTGGACTTGCCAGACAGGATCATTTTGCGAAGGCGGACCAGCGGAGCATTAGCCTCAAGGATCGAGTCGAACGTATGCTCGTCAGGAAATGTGTCGGGATCGAGGCGGCGGAGCAGCGTGAATAAGTTCGTGGAACGCGTGTGCAGTGGAGTGGCCGATAGATACACTTTGTGCCGGCAAATCGGGGCGAGAAGGCCCCCGAGCTTCGACGTCTGACTCTCCGAGTTGCGCATGATCGCGGCCTCGTCCATCACGAGCAAATCGAGGAACGGCTCTTCCTCCTCCGCCCAAGTGGACAATCGCTGAGCGAGCCGTCCAGCGGGTCCCCCGTTGCCGTCCTCCCAGTTCTTCGGGGGGCGCAGACTATGATAGGAGCAAACCAGTGCGAAGCCATTCGATACGCCACGGCGCGCCTCATCCAGTGCTTCAAACACCTCAGCCGGGTCGGCATTTCGGGCATCCACCCCGAATCGCCGCTTCATCTCGTTTTTCCACTTGGTGATGAGATGCGGTGGACAGACGACCAGAAGTGTCCGAGCGCCTTCCCGTGCTCGGAGTTCTGTCCAGATCAGGCCGGCTTCGATTGTTTTTCCCAATCCAACCTCGTCAGCAATCAGCAGACTGTTCGTCGGAGACTCAAGCAGCTTAACCACTGGCTTGAACTGATAAGCATAGAACGTGGTATCCGAGGCATCCATCGAATACATCACTTCAGATAGGCGACCATTCAGTTTCTCATGGAGGAGGTTCCGCCGAAGGCTCTCCGGCCCCTCCAACTGACCATTGATGATGTCGTCCGTGATGTTTCGGTGTGTTGGCAGAATCTCCAAATGATCCACCCGAAGCATTCGCCGGGTCCCCTCATCGAACAGGACCCGAACTGACCAAACACCATCTTGTTCCCTCGGTGAGTCGCTGACGATGCTACCAGTTCGTTCGGGAGCACCGACCACTCTCACGCGGATACCATTAACTGCTTCGTTAGGATTCATGATGTGTGTTGCGGGCTGCGGTTACATGGAATTTGTGTTTGGAGGCTCACGCCTTGCAGAGAACGTCACGCATGGTCATTTTCAGTCTCCATGCCAGAATATGGGCGGCTTCGGCGGCGGTAGTTTCGCGGATGGCGAAGAGCAGATGCGGCAAACGGATGCGTGACTCCTAGTGCTGCGAGTCTCCGGCGGGCAGGGATAGTATAGATAGTGCTTGCACTCACTTGCTCCAGTCCGACAGGGGCGAAGTCTGATAGACCAAAGATGCAACGGGATTCGATCGGCATGAAATTGCGACGTGCTTTGGAGCAGATATTTAATGTAAATATTTACAGCAATAGTCTGAAATGAAGACATTAAATCAAGGTTAGTTACAAATTTGATCGAGGCTCAATTCATTCCCGGAATCTGACGGCCACTACCACCTGCATCCCATGCCGGAATCCACGCATTCAGATTGAATCCGGTGGTCTGGCTCTGGTGTGCTAATTCCTTGAGCCAGCGGCCGGAACGTTTCTCGATGGTGTCACGGTCTTTCTGGAAATAGGCGTTATCAGGTGGGCGGGCGGCGATGTCGGTGAGGGTGTTGAAAACGGCATACGCGTTGGGGCCGAGTTCTTTTTGGTAGCCGGTGAGGCGTGTGGAGAAATCCAGTGACAGAGCCTGCAAGCCCTCAGCTCGTGCTTTCTTGTCCTCGGGTTTGGCCTCAGGGAGGCGAAGAACGGTGTTCAAGGCCTGGGTGGACTGGGCGGTATCCATGGTGATACTGCGGACCCTGGTGAGGAATTTGGAGAACTCGTCCCACATCTGCGGCAGGCTGCGGGAGGTGATCTCGATCTTCAATTGAGCCAGAGCCTCTTTGCTGTGGGAGGCTTTGATGGTGGCGACTTCTTCCTCGAAGATGACGCCATTGGAGCAGTGCTTGCGCATGAAACCAATGTCGAAGCGGAGGGCGCGGGCTCCGTTGAAACTGTTGGTCACGCGGAGGAAGGGCGTGAAGGGATCGTCTTTTTTGATCTCGCTGTCCCAGTAGTTCAGCACATGCGTTTTATGCATTAGGTCGATGAAGGCGTAACTGAGGGTGCGTGGTGCTGCGGCACGCTTGGCTTCCCATTCGACCGACGAGAGTCCAGGAAAGGCTTTTCCGCAGACATCACGAGCGAGATTCACTGCTTCCTGATTGGTGACGACGCGGTAATCACGGCTGACGACGCCGAGCACGAGGCCGGTGAGCTTATTCACCAGAGCTTTCTTGCCGGGGATGCTGATGCGGCGGGTGCTGCCGTTCGAGCCAACGACGGCTTCGATGGGTACCTGCTCCACATCGAAAAGGAGGTCTTGAACGGTGGTTTGGTGTTTCATGTGGGGTCGTGTTCCTGTTGCCACTCAACCATCCGGTGGTGGATGTCGTGATAGGCGGAGAGTTTGGGGCGCTGGGTGGGACTGGCAGCGATGGCGCTCTTAAAATTGCCGTAGTCGATGCTGGTGGTGAGAGCGCTCATGAAGCGTGGCAGATCAGCCGCAGGGCAAAGGATGCGCCACGGGTAATCGGAACCTGCATACGAGGCGATGGGAGTGCCTGTGCCAGCAGCTTGGGCGAGCTGGTCCAGATCCTCACGGCAGCGGGCACGAATATGAAAGGTGTCCGGTTCTTTGCGGACAATGGAGAAGAATCCGAGTTGGGTGCAGAGCCACATGATGAATCAAATGAGAAGGTCTGTTTGCTTGCGGAGCTGGATGGCCACACATGCGACGGCTGCTATCCCAAGGACTGATGCCACAGCCAGGAATCCAGAAAGCAGCGCGACGAAACATCCAAGAACATTGAATGCAGACATGATGCTCAAGGGCGATGGCGTCATTGTGGCTTTGAGCGGGGCCTGCTGAGTGCCCCTGCTAACGAGACGTTGAAATAGCGGACGTCTGCGGTTCATGGCTTTTGCTTTTGCTCTTCCTCCTTCACGATGTCATTCATGGACTTGGCATCGTCCTCCATGGCCTGCGCATCCATGTTGCCACCGCTCTTCATGCGCATGGCGCGGACTTTGCGAGCCATGGCTCCACCGGTGGTTCGAATGCCTTTCATGCTGAAACTGACATTGGCACTGAGCGATGCATCCATGCGCATGGCGGTGCCGCTGGCGATGGCATCCTGATTGGCAGCAAGGAAAAGGAACTCCCAGCCTTTCTGATCGCGGTAGAGGCGGATGAGATCGCCGATGTGCTTGATGGTGTATTCCTGGGAGGCGTTCTCTTCTCCATCGGTGAAGATGGCGAGGATGACTTTGCCGGGTTTGTCGGCGTCAGGCAGTGCGCTGATACGACGGTCGGTTTCTTTGATGGTGCGGCCAATGGCATCGAGCAGGGCTGTGCTGCCGCGTGGCGTGTAGGTAGCAGCGATGAGCTGAGGCACGTCCTGGATGGGCTTGGCGGAGACAGGAACTTCGTAGGCGTCATCAAACTGGATGAGCGTGAGGCGGGCATCGCCGGGGACGTCGAGCTGGGACTTGATGAAGTCATTGAAGGCGGCGACGGCGGGTTCCTGCATGGGCTGCATGGAACCAGAGCGGTCGAGGATGTAGGCGATTTCGGTGAGGTGTGGGTTCATGATCACGCCGATTTTCTCACAGGGGGTGGGACATTCGCAGGGTGACAGGCAAACTTTATGGATTTATCTTCATTAAGATGTCCAAAGTATTCTCCACCCGAAGCTCGCGCTCCAACACAGTCCAATCGGCCCCACCTCTACGTTCAGGAGCCAGTCGTCCTGCCATGTGGCGGGTGCTGGAGATTCACAAGATCATCCGCACTGGCAAACATCCCAACTGCTCCACTCTGGCGAAGGAGATTGAAGTGACACCGAAGACCATTCAGCGGGATGTGAGCTTCATGCGGGATCAACTCGGGCTGCCTTTGGAATACCACGCTATCAAGCACGGCTACTACTACACGCAGGAGGTGCATGAGTTCCCAATGCTGCATCTGTCTCGGAATGATCTTGTCGCTCTGTTCTTGGCACGTCATGCTCTGGAGCCCCTGCGTGGAACGCGTTTGGAAAGAATGCTGGCGGACAGTTTCAGCAAGATCGCCGAGGCTTGCCCTGGCGAGGTGTCTATTGAATGGCACGAGCTTGACGATGCCTTTTCGGTGAAGGCTTCTGGAGTGCTGCCTGCGGACGTGACCTTGTTCGGTGACTTGCTGGACGCCATTCGAGGGACGCGGGAGGTGAGCTTTGATTATCACAAGCTCACGTCCACCAAGCCGGAGCTTCGTTCAGTTCGTCCACATCATATCGGTCAGATCGAGCATGGCTGGTATCTGATCGCCTTTGACCCTGCCCGTGAAGCGATGCGCACCTTTGCTCTGCAACGTATCTCCAACCTCGAAATCCATAAATCGAAGTTCACCCGGCAGGTGGGTTTCAATGCCCGTGATCATTTGGGAGGGGGCTTCGGTGTCTGGAGCTATGCTGGGGAGCAGAGAAGCAAGCACGAGGTCCACATTCGGCTGGAGGGCTATGCGGCAAGAATTGTGGCCGAACGCCAATGGCATCCGACTCAGGCCATACGGAAGATCAAACCGGATGGAAGCATCATCGAATTCCAAGCTGACCTCGCCGGGCTAGAGGAGATCACCCGCTGGATTTTGAGCTGGGGCAGCAAGGCCAAGGTGCTGGGGCCACCGGAGTTGGTGAAGCGGGTGCGGGAAGAGTTGATGAAGGCTTCACATCTAAACGCCTAACCGCAGCCGCCTCCGAATTCGACAATGGCCGACAGATGCGCCAGACTATCTTAGCCGTGCCATCCATTCTTTATGCCGCCGAAATTATGAATTCCACCCGCCCGCTCATAATCGTCTTTGCATTGCTCCTCATCGTCTTTACTGGGACAGTCGTCCAAGCCGAGGACAAGAGCCTACTGAAACCAGTCGATGAGGCCACGCAGAACCCTTCGTTTTTCGTCTTCCGCGCCCGGCTGATTGAGGCTATCGCCAACCGAGATGCGAAACACCTTCTGAGCATCGTCGATCCCGGCATCATCAATGAGACTGGGGAAGACGCACTGATAAAGGGAATCGCAGGGTTCCGAGAGGAGTGGAAGCCAGAGGCCAAGGACAGCAAGATCTGGGGTGAGTTGGGCAAAGTGTTGTCCATGGGGGGCAAGTTCAAAGATGGAGGAAAGAACTTTCAGGCTCCCTATGTCAGCGCCTGCTTTCCCGAGGCTTTGGATCTCTTTGAACACTCAGCGATTTTAGGAGAGAAAGTCCGCTTGAGGAAAGAGCCGAGAAATGATGCGGAAGTCGTTGCCACCCTTTCCTGGGACATCGTGAAGATGCCACTTCAGTCGGACGAGGATGGTAAAACCGAGGAATGGAAAGAGGTGACGACGATGGATGGCCGGAAGGGGTATGTCTCCAGCAGTTATGTCTTCAACATGGACAGCTACACGGCTATTTTTGAGTTCCGTTCTGGCAGATGGATGATGATCATGTTTGCGGCAGGATGCTGAGCGCTGGGCCGCCCCACAATCCAGTCTGACCACACTTCGCTGTGATCAGCTCTGCAACGCTTTTGCGATCTGCTTGATGACATCTTCCTCAATGCCACGCCACCGCATCTGGCGGTTGTTCCAGTGCAGGGCCAGTGGACGTCCGTAATCCTTCACGGGAGCGAATTCGCAGGTGACGACATCCTGCTCGGAAAGTCCGCAGGTGGGACTGCATTTGTCCCACCCGGTATTGTAATATGCACCATGAACATTGAGACCCTCAAAGGAACCGTGCAGATCCTTGAACCCGGCCTGGGACTTCTGCGAAGCATACGCGACCTGATGCCCTTCGGTGCCCTTCAGTTCACCGAGGCTCAGAACGACGCGAGATACGGCCTCGTCATGCAGTGCGACCAGCAGGAGGTTTTCTGCATCAAGCAACAGCCTGTGGAACTGGACCGGCAGGGAGCTGAACAATGGATGCAGATCCAGCACTGGATGATTGCCGAAGCCTACTGCCGCTACATCAAGCACGGTTTCTCCGGGGCTTACCTTGCCTCGGCGTATTTGCGTCAGCGCGACAACGGGCTGTGGGAACCTGGAGTGGCGCACTTCGTTTTCCCGTCGCCCACCGGCATGGAATCCCAGGAATTCCCTTTCGAACACGCCTTCGACAACCAGTTCGGGCATGGTGCCACAACCATGTTCAGACATTTCGCCATGGACTTCATGGCCGCTTTCAAAGAATCAAAGCTGCAGCCGCCCAACTATTTCGGACTGGATGTGCGCCCGCGTTCACATCTTCAGCGTCTGGGCATGTATTTTATGGCCGTGGGCCAGCATGTTGTCTGCCTTCGTCCCAACCTGCGCGAGAAGGAGGATGCGGCATGGGCGATCTTCGCTTCGCGTGGAGTGGACCGTATCTACCACCTGCCTTCCGTCCCCATGACGATCAGCCGCGACGACCTGAAGATCGCAAAGGGCTCGGCGGCTGACTTCGAGTGCTAGAGACGATACCTCCGCACAAAGTTTATGACGGGGAAGTGTGGTTACTCATTCGCCCTCCCACTCCTTCACGAGCGTCTCCTTGGGACTGAGGTTTATGACCAGTCCTTCCTCCACTGATT
>CAMCWM010000079.1 GCA_945882215.1 Akkermansia muciniphila
GGCGTTTTTTGAGAGCAGCGTGCGACCATTGTTGGTGAAGCATTGTTCTGAGTGCCACTCGCAGGAGTCGGGGAAACGAAAGGGCGGGCTGCTGCTGGATCGGAAGGAAGGCTGGATGAAGGGCGGTGATGCGGGGCCTGCGCTGGTGCCTGGAAAGCCCGCGAAGAGCCTGCTCATGCACAGCGTGCGCTACGAGGACGAGGATCTGCAAATGCCGCCGAAGTCGAAGCTGCCACCGGAAGACATCCGCATTTTGGAGCAATGGATCGCGATGGGTGCGCCTGATCCGCGTGTGGAGTCGATGGCAGCGGCGAGCACGAAGAAGACGATTGATTTCACAGCGACACGTCAAGGCTGGGCGTTTCGTCCGTTGCAAAAAACCACGCCTCCTGCGGTGAAGCAGCGGGACTGGCCGCGCAAGGAGCTGGATGCGTTCATCCTGGCCGAGCTGGAGGCAAAGAAGCTCACGCCTGCGGCCGATGCGGACCGTCTCACGCTGATGCGGAGACTCAGCTATGATCTCACCGGCTTGCCGCCGTCGGACGAGTCTGACACGTCCGACCTGTCGGACTATGTCGAGAAACTTCTCAGCAGCCCACAGTTCGGCGAAAAATGGGGCCGCTACTGGCTGGATCTCGCGCGTTATGCGGACTCGAACGGCGGGGATCGCAACTACACCTTCTACCAAGCTTGGCGTTACCGGAACTATGTCATTGATGCCTTCAACCACGACAAATCGTTCTACGAGTTCATTCGCGAGCAGATCGCGGGTGACCTCATGCCAGCAAAGACTCCCGAGCAGCGTCGCAGCCAGATGATCGCGTCCAGCTTCCTCGCGCTGGGGCCGAAGATGCTCACAGAGCGCGACAAGGAGAAGCTGCATCTCGACACGGTGGATGAGCAGATCGACACGATTGGCCGCGCGTTCCTCGGACTCACGGTCGGCTGCGCGCGCTGCCACGATCACAAGTTCGATCCCTTCAGCCAGCAGGACTACTACGCACTCGCGGGCTTCTTCCGCTCAACGGAGGTTGTCATGGGCACGCGCAATGGCTGCGTGAATGTGGCGAGCTGGGTGGAGCAGGCGCTGCCGCAACCAGAACCGGCGTTTGCCGAGCTGAAGCAGAAAGTGGAGCGGCTCGAACTCGCGATGCGGCTCAAAGTGGAGCGTGATTTCATGGAAACCGTCGCAGGCAAGAAGGCGCTGACGAAACTGCCGCTTGCAGGCGTCATTTATGATGAGGCCAGCGCGGAACTCGTCGGCGACTGGAAGCAATCGAGCCTGTCGAAGAACCGCTTCGGCGATTTCTACATCCGCAACGACAAGCAGGGCCAAGGCATCAAGAAGGCCGTGTTTCGCGGTGCCTTGCCGGAGACGGGCATCTACGAGGTGCGCATCGCCTATCCGGCGAAGGCCAACTGCGATAAGCGCGTGCCCATCACCGTCGAGGCCTTCGATGGCGTGCATGAGATCATCTTTGACCAGACGAAGAAGCCATCCATCGGCGGCCTGTTCGAGCCTGTGGGGCGTTTCCATTTCGAGAAAGGCGGACGCGTGAATGTCATCATCGGCACGCAGGGCACGAAGGATCATGTGATTGTCGATGCGGTGCAGTTCATCTCCGAAAAAGACATCGAACGCGAGTCCACCGCGCTGGCGATGGCGAATGGCAGCAGCACGGGCGATCCGCTGCTCTTGATGGACAACGCCGCGCTCACGAAGGAACTCGACAAGCAGGTGAACGCGCTCAAGGACGCCGAGCTGGCCATGGCTCCGCGCGATGCGCGTGACGCGGGCGACATCCATCTGCGCGTGCGTGGCGAGGTGAATCAACTCGGCCCCAAAGTGCCACGCAGCTTCCCCACCGTGCTGCACAGCGGCAAAGCGCCGAAGATCGCCGCCGGATCAAGCGGTCGTCTGCAACTCGCCGCCTGGATGACGAGCACCGAGAACGCGCTGCTCGACCGCGTGATCGTAAATCGCCTGTGGGCGCAGCTTTTCGGGCGCGGCATCGTCGGCACCGTCGATAACTTCGGCGTGCAGGGCGAGAAACCCACGCATCCCGCGCTGCTCGATCACCTCGCCGCGAAGTTCCGCGCCAGCGGCGGCTCCTTCAAATCCTTGATCCGCGAGATGGTGCTCAGCCGCACTTATCAACTCGCTGCCGAGGCCAAATCACCGCGCACCATCGCCGATCCCGAGAATCGTTTGTTCGGCAGACATTCGTATCGTCGGCTCACCGCCGAGGAGATTCGCGACAGCCTGCTGTTCCTCACTGGTGAACTCAAGCTCGAGCAAGCCGCCGCCACCGCGCTCACCTACGGCGAGGATCTCGACAAGCCGATGAAGTTCGACAAAGAACTGCGCCGCAGCATCTACCTGCCCGTCGCGCGCAACACCCTCGCCCCTGAGCTGGAAATCTTCGACGTCGCCAATCCCGAGATGGTCTCCGGCGACCGCCCCCTCACCACCGTGCCCACGCAGGCGCTGTATCTGCTGAACAGCACCTTCCTGCAAAAACAGGGCACCACACTCGCCCAACAGGCTTACGCGCAAGCTGACCCGGTGACGTGGCTGCACGAAGCCATCCTCGGTCGTGCGCCCAGCGCCCCCGCAGCCAAGCGTGCGAATGATTTCATCAACACTGCCAACGGTGATCGCGAAAAAGCCCTTGCCGATCTCGCGCATGTGCTGCTCGCCTCCACGGAGTTTCTTTTCCTCGAATGATGCCATGAACACGTCTCCACTCATCACCCGCCGCCACGCCTTGCAGACTGCCGCCTGCGGGTTCGGAGCGCTGGCGCTCAATGGCATCGCCACGGCGGCGAGTTTGCCACACGGGCTGCATCACACGCCGCGAGCGAAGCGCGTGATCTTCTTGTTCATGCACGGCGGTCCGTCGCAGGTGGACACGTTTGATTACAAACCGAAGCTCCAGCAGATGAATGGCAAAAAACTGCCCTTCGCGCCCGCGAAAAACCTCGATCCATCGTCCACGAGCCAGGCGAAGCTGCTGGGATCGCCGTGGAAGTTCTCGCAGCATGGCGAGGCAGGCTTGTGGGGCAGCGAGTTGTTTCCTGAGGTGTCAAAGCGGCTCGATGACCTCTGCGTCATCCGCTCCATGCAGAGCAAAGGCCAGTCGCACGGCCAGGCGGTGTGCATGATCCACACCGGCGCGGACAATTTTGTGCGTCCGTCCATCGGCTCATGGATCAGCTACGGTCTCGGCAGCGAAAACGCCGATCTGCCCGCCTTTGTTAGCATCAGCCCACCTGCCACGCACGGTGGTCCGCGCAATTACGGCTCCGCTTTCCTACCAGCGGCGCATCAAGGAACCACCGTCGGTCGCGCGGGCAAGCTTGGCAAAGACGCCAGCTTCCGCTTCCTCGATGCCAGCGGCGATTGCGCGGGCCAGATGCGCAAACTCGACCTGCTTCAGGCCATGAATCGCGAACATTTCGAGCGCACGCGTCACGCTCCTGTCGAGGGCATGATCCAGAGCATGGAACTCGCCTTCCGCATGCAACGCGAGGCACCCGGCGTGATGGACATCGAAAACGAGCCCGCGCACATCAAGGCGCTCTACGGCATCGGCGACAGCGTCACCGACAACTACGGACGCCAGTGTCTGCTCGCACGTCGCTTCGCCGAATCCGGCGTGCGCTTCATCCAGGTCAGCACACCGAATGTGTGGGACCAGCACAGCGATCTCATCAAAGGCCACACGAAGAATGCCGCTGCCGTGGATCGCCCCATCGCCGGTTTGCTCACCGATTTGAAACAGCGCGGCCTGCTGGAAGACACGCTCGTCGTGTGGGGCGGCGAGTTTGGCCGCACGCCCATCGTGCAAGGCGCGAACGGTCGCGATCACAACCCGCAAGGCTTCACCATGTGGCTCGCCGGTGGCGGAGTGAAATCTGGCGTCGCCTATGGCGAGACCGACGACTTCGGCTACTACGCCGTGAAGGACAAAGTCCACATGCACGACCTGCATGCCACCATCCTGCACCTCCTCGGCATCGATCACTTGAAGCTGACCTACCGCTACGCAGGCAGAGATTTCCGCCTCACCGATGTGTATGGCGAAGTGGTGAACGGGATTTTTGCGTGACGCGCTTTTGACGGGCAACAACACCGGCCTGGCTGTCGTTCCCACGCGATGCTCCGTGCCCTTTTCTGCCTCCTCATCGCTTCATACAGCCTCGGCTTCGCTCAAAATGCGAAGAAGACCAAAGCAGCAGCCGAACAGCCTTTCTCATGGGTTTCGCCGATGAATGCGGAGTTGGCGAAGAAGTCGCTGCCTCCAACGGTGAAGCACGCGACCTTCAAAAGTGCCTCGATGGGCATCGACGTGGGCTACTACATTTACCTGCCGCCGGGCTATGAGACGAGTCAGGAAAAGTATCCGGTGGTGTATCATCTGCACGGCGGACGGCCCGGCGCGGAGAACAAGGCCGTGCGGCTCGCGAGCTATGTGGATACGGCGATTCAAAAAGGCACGATCAAGCCCACGATCTATGTTTTCCCAAATGGTGGGCCGGTGAGCTGGTATGACATGCCGGAGATGAAGCAGGGCATGGGCGAAAGCGTGTTCGTGAAGGAACTCGTGCCACAAATCGACGCGACGTATCGCACCTGGGGCACGCGTGAGGGGCGGGCGCTGGAGGGTTACTCGCAGGGCGGTCGTGGCACCACGCGCATCATGTTCAAGCACCCGGAGCTGTTTCTTTCCGTCGCTCCAGGTGGCTCGGGCTACGGCCCGGAGAAGCACATCCAGGAAAACAACGGCTACGAGAACGACTCGCTACGCTTTCTGCCGCTCGGCTACAACGCGTGGGATCTCGCGAAGGCCTTTGCGGCGCGTCAGGATCGTCCGACGCTGAACATCCTCGTCTGGGATGGCACGAAGTGCTTCAACTACGAGCACAACAAGCTCTTCTCGGCCTACCTGAAGGAGTTGGGCATCGCGCATGAGTTTCTCTCGATCCCCGAGGTGCCGCACACCGCCACCGGCAGCTACGACGTGAAAGGCGATGAAATCATGCGCCATCATCAAAAGACCTTCGACAAGCACCGCCCATGAGCCTCAAAAACCTCCTCGCTGTCTTTTTTATTCTGACTGCGCCTGGTCTGGCCGCGCCGCCGAACATCGTGTGGATCATCGCGGATGACATGTCGCCGGATACGGGCGCTTATGGCCAGGCGCAGGTGAAAACGCCGCATCTCGACCGCCTGGCGGCGGAGGGGCGACGCTATGCTCGGGCTTACTCGACAGCGCCGGTGTGCAGTTCCTCGCGATCGGCTTTCATCCTCGGTTGCTATCAAACGACGACGGGGCTGCATCCGCATGACACGGAGAATCCGCAGCCGTTGCCCGCGCCCTACCAGCCACTGCCGACCCTTCTCCGCGAGGCGGGCTGGTTTGTGACAAACGCCGCCGCGCCGGGAACCGTGCGCAGCGGCAAAAAGATCACGAAGGGCAAAACGCACTACAACTTCGCCCACGATGCGAAGACGCTCTTCGACGGCGATGAGTGGCGGAAGCGAAAGCCGGGGCAGCCGTTCTTTGCGCAGTTTCAGATCACCGAACCGCATCGGCCGTTCCCGATTCCGGAGTCGTTTGATGAGGCGGCGCTCGCAGCGATCAAGCTGCCAGAAAACTACCCCGATCATCCGCTCGTGCGTCGCGACTGGTATGCGTATCAGCGCAGCGTCGAGGTCGTGGATCAGCGTGTGGGAGCCATTCTCGATCAACTCCGTGCCGAAGGTGTGCTCGACAACACGATCGTGATGTTCTTCGCTGATCACGGCCGCCCGATGCCCTGGGGCAAGCAATGGCTCAGTGTCGAAGGTTTGCAGGTGCCGCTGATCGTTCGCGGGCCGCAGATTGCTGCGAATCAGGTCGAGGAACGCCTCGTGAGCCTCATCGACCTCGCGCCCTCGGTTTTGAAGCTCGCTGGATTGCCCGTGCCCGCGTGGATGCAGGGCCAGGCCATCCTCAGTGGCGATTTCCCAGCTCGCGAGCAGCTCTTCGCCGCGCGGGATCGATGTGGCGATGCCATGGACCGCGTCCGCGCCGTCATCACGCCGGATCGGTGGTTCGTGAGGCACTTTTCTCCCGAGCAATCGCGACTGAACTGGTCCAGCTACAAAGAAGATCAATACCCCGGCATGCCGCTGCTGCGTGAGTTGCAGCGCGAAGGCAAACTCGCCGCCTTTCCAGCCCAATGGCTCGCTCCCACGCGGCCGGAGACGGAGCTTTTCGACCTCACTGCCGATCCGCAAAGCCTCCACGCCATCCGCGATCCGAAATCATCTGCTGACCTCAACGCACGTCTCGACCGCTGGATTACCGAGACGAAGGACCAAGGCGCAAAAGGCGATCCCACCACCGAACCATACCTCGCCGACATCCAAAAAGCCAAACGCGCCGACTACCAACGCACTTGGAAAAAGCGCCTCAATAACCCCGAACCGACTGATGCCGAAAAAGTGGGCTGGTGGATGAAGAGTTATCATCTCGATGCAGCAGATGCGGTGCCGTGAGCAAAGCGCGGCAACATCGCCCAGCCATCCATCGTTTCGCAGAGTCCAGCCCATGAAAACCATCCTCAGCTTCCTCCTCTTCACGCCGTCGCTGCTCCTCGCCGAGCTAAAGGTGCCGCATTTCTTCTCCGACCACATGATTCTCCAGCGTGAGCGTGCTGCGGCCATCTGGGGCAAGGCGGACGCCGGTGCGAAGGTCAGCGTGGCATTCAAAGGCAAGGCGGCATCGGTGAAGGCGGGCGCGGATGGCAAATGGCGGACGCAAATTGAAACAGGCAAGGCAGATGCAACGGGCACGGTGCTCACAATCTCGGCGGGTAAGGACAAGATCGAGATCCAGGACGTGCTGGTGGGCGAGGTTTGGTTCGCGTCGGGGCAGTCGAACATGTTTTACACGATGAACCGCTCGTCGGAGTATGCGGGGCTCATCGCGGAGTCGAAGCATCCCGCGCTGCGGATGTTCAATGCGCCGCTCGTGACCGCAGCCGAGAACCATGACGACATCGAAGGTGTGTGGCAGGCCTCCACACCGGAGACCGTTCCCGGCTTTTCCGCCGTGGCGTTCTTCTTTGCGCGGAAGCTGCATCTGGAGCTCGGTGTGCCGGTCGGCGTGATCAAATCGGCCTGGGGCGGCAAACCGGTGGAGACCTTTACCAGTCGCGAGGCGCTGAACACGCTGCCGGGCACGAAGGCTCTCGTGGATGCGATGCTGAAGGACGAAGCCGTCTACGATCAAGCGAAGGCCGATGCTGCTTATGCGACGAAGCTGGAGCAGTGGAAGGCCATCATGGCCGCTGCGAAGGGCAAATCCGCCGAGGAACGCAAGCGCCTGCCAAAGAAGCCCGACGCGCCGAAGCGTCCGCTGCTCACCGAGGGCAAGCCGGGCGTGCTTTTCGCCGCGATGATTCACCCGTTCACCGGCTACACGATGCGCGGGGCCATTTGGTATCAGGGCGAAGGCAATGCGAAGGCCGGAGCAGTGCCGTATGACCAGACGTTGCCGCTGATGATCAACGACTGGCGCAAGCGCTGGGCGGATGAGTTCAGCTTTTATTATGTGCAGCTCGCCAGCTATCGCGCGGCCTCAACCGCGCCCGGCACGCCTGATCCTTGGGCGCTTTGTCAGGATCGCATGCGACTTGTGCTCGGTACCACGCCGAAGACCGGCATGGCGATCATCAATGATGTCGGCGAAGCGAATGACATCCATCCAAAGAACAAAAAAGACCCCGGCGAACGCCTCGCACGCTGGGCTTTAGCCAAAGACTACGGCAAGGAGCTGATCTACAGCGGCCCGCTCTTCAAATCTAGCGAGATGAAGGACGGAGCGATCCGCGTGACCTTTGGTCAAAGCGGCACGGGGCTGAAATCACGCGATGGCGGTGCTTTGAAGCGTTTCGAGATCGCGGGTGCCGACAAAGTCTGGAAGTGGGCCGATGCGAAGGTGGATGGCGCCGACAGCGTGCTCGTCAGCAGTGCCGAAGTGAAGGCTCCCGCCGCTGTGCGCTACGCCTGGGCCTCGAATCCCGAAGGAGCGAATCTCGTGAACAGCGATGGCCTGCCTGCCTCCGTCTTCCGCACGGACGATTGGGACGACGTGGAGGTCAAAGTGGACACCAGTGCGCAAAAGGCCTCCGAGGAACGCCGCGCGATGGGTGTGGAGATCCGCGCCATCGCTGCCGAGCGTGCCAAACACGATCGCAAGAGCCCCGAGTATCAGGAGCTGAACAAGAAGTTTCAGGAGCTGATGGCGAAGTATAAAGAGGGAGCTCCGAAGAAGTGATCATGCGCCATCTCCTTGCCCTCCTCCTGCTCGCCAACGCGTCTGCCGCCGAGCTTTCTGTCACCGCGTATCCGTCCATCCAGGCCGCTTTGGATGCGAATCCAAACCGGATGATCTTCGTCCCCGCAGGCGACTATGTGATCACTGACAAGATTCGTGTGCGTGGTGAGCGCAGCGGGCTTTTTGGGCCGGGTCGCATCATTCAGCAGAATGCGGAGCAGCCGGTCATCGTCGTCGAGGACGCGAAGGAGGCAGAGATTCGTGATCTGACGCTCACGAGGCTTGAAGGGAAGATGGAGACACGTCAGGAAGGCATCGTGGCGATCAAATGCCGCGATCTCGTCATCGACAATGTCCGGGTCATAGACAATCGCAGCCCCGCCGGTGCGATCGCCGTGCGCGAAAGCCAGAACTGCCGCATCAGCCGTTGCCTGGTGCGGAATTACATGCGCTTGAGCGTGGACGACCGCACGGCGAACAAAGACCTCGGCTATGCCTTCAACTGCACGGACGGCACCGGCATCAGCGTGAGTTACAGCACCGGCACATTGATCGAGGGCAATCGAGTGATTGAAGACAACATGAAGCCCACGCCCGAACTCAAGGCGAAGCACAAGCTGGGCGACTGGATCAAGAAGAACGCGGAGAAGGGCAGCATCGTCAATCAAGCCACTTGGGACCTCAGCTACACCGACGCATGGCAGCAGGGCAGCGGCATCATCGTCACCGCTCCCATGGTGAGCGACCTCACACGCATCCTCGGCAATCACATCGAAAACGCCGCGCAGGGCATCGACCTGCACACCGATCACGTCATTGTGAGCAACAACATCATCGTGAACTCCTTCATGGGCATGAAAGCGATGCACGGCAGCCGCAACGTGCTCATCACGGGCAATCAGTTCACACGAAACAGCCTCTGGGCCATCGGCCTGATGCCTGGAGCCGCTGCGAACGCGGAGAACTTTGACGGCGGCTCGATCATCGCGAACAACATCATCTCCGACTTCGGCCATGGTGACGCCCACTGGATCTGGGGCGACGAACGCTCGCCCTTCAAGTTCGATACCGGCCAGCAGCCGGACGATCCGCCGCTCACCGACGTGATCATCACCGGCAACGTCGTCCACAGCATCGGCAAACCGCGCTACAAATACGCCGTCATCATCGGAGGCGGCCCGAACACACCACGCGGCATGCATTTCTCCAACAACCTCTTCCCAGCAGGCGCACAGGGCATTTCCAACACTGATCTTCCACCATGAAACACTCCTCAATCTGGTTTCTCATCCTCCTCTTGGCATTCGTCATCCCTCATTCGTCATTTTCGGCGAAGCCGAACCTTCTCTTCATCCTCGTGGATGACCAGTCGCCCTTTGATTTGAAGATGTACAATCCGCAATCGACGCTCCAAACGCCCAATTTGGACAAGCTGGCGGCGCAGGGGATGATCTTCGACGGAGCTTATCACATGGGCTCCTTCAGCGGCGCGGTGTGCATGCCTTCGCGCCATATGATCATGAGCGGTCGCACGGTGTGGCACCTGCCGCCCGCGCCTTGGGGATCGAAGACGAGTCCACCGGCGCTGGAGCAGCAGACGATCCCGGCGGTTTTCAATCGCGCCGGCTATGCCACCATGCGCACCTGCAAGATGGGAAACAGCTACGAGGCCGCGAACAAGCTTTTCACCGTGCGCAAGGATGCCTCCAAACGCGGTGGTGATGATGAATCCGGCAGCACCTGGCATGGCGATCAAGTCATGAACTACCTCGGCGAACGCGAGACGACGAAGGACGCGAAACCTTTCCTCATCTACTACGGCTTCTCGCATCCACACGACACCCGCGATGGCAGACCGGAGCTGCTCGCAAAGTACGGCGCCACCAATCACACCGACGAGGCGAATCCGCCCTCGCTGCATTCCTTGCAGCCACCTTTGCCGACGAACTACCTCAAGGCTCATCCCTTTGACACCACCGACTCCGGCGTGCGCGACGAAGTGGCCGTCAGCGGCGTGTGGAAGCGCCGCGACGAGGCCAGCATCCGCAACGAAATCGGCCGCCAGTATGCGTGCAGCGAAAACATCGACATTCAGATCGGTCGCGTCTTGAAGAAGCTCGAAGAAACCGGCGAACTCGACAACACCTACATCATCTACACCGCCGACCACGGCATCTCCATCGGCCGCCATGGCCTCATGGGGAAACAAAACCTCTACCAACACACCTGGCGCGTGCCCTTCATCGTCAAAGGCCCGGGCATCCAGGCGGGCAGCCGCGTGGAAGGAAACATCTACCTGCTCGACGTGCTCGCCACGCTCTGCGATCTCGCCGGCGTCACCCCACCGGAGACAAATGAAGGCCTCAGTTTCAAGCCCGTGCTCGAAGGCAAAACGAAAAATATCCGCGACGTGCTTTACGGAGCTTACAGCGGCGGCAGCAAGCCCGGCATGAGGTGCGTGAAGCAGGGCGACTGGAAGCTCATCCGCTATGAGGCCCCGGATCGCAGTGTGAACGAAACGCAGCTCTTCAACCTCGCCGAAAACCCGCACGAACTGCTCCCCGAGCACGGCAAACCCAACCTCGCCGCTGATCCGAAGCACGCCGACAAGCTCAAGGAGATGGAAGCCTTGCTTCTCGCCGAAATGCGTCGCCTGGATGATCCCTACCGCTTCTCAAATCAGCCCGGTGATGATCTGCCGACGCCGCCCGCCAAGGCACCAAAGGCAAAGAAAGGGAAGAAGGCCAAGGAGTAACGGGTTTGAGTGGAAGATGGAGGCAGCGGCAGTCGTTCGCAGAAACTCCATGAAGTTCCTTGGCCTCCTGCTCATCCTTCTTTCGTCATTCCATCTCGCAGGCGCTGAATTGTTCGCCGCAGAGCCGCGTCCGAACATCCTCTTTCTCTTCGCGGATGATCAGCGCCACGACACGCTGAGCTGCGCCGGACATCCCATCGTGCAGACGCCGACGATTGACCGGCTGGCCGCAGATGGTGTGCGGTTCAACAATGCACATGTCACTACCGCCGTGTGCTGGGTGAGCCGCGCAGTGGTGCTGACCAGCCAGTGGGCGCGCACGCATGGGAAGCGCGATGCGGTGCCGCAGGTGCTGCCGGAATCCTTGACCACGATGTTCCCCGAAGTGCTGCGACAGGCGGGCTATCGCACCGGGCACTTTGGCAAGTGGCACATGATTGCGCCACCGGGATTCAAGCCCGAGGAACACTACGACGAATACGAGGCCATCGGCCGCAATCCCTACTTCAAGACCATGCCGGATGGCTCGAAACGCCATGAGACCGACATCGTGTGTGATCGCGGCATTGAGTTCATCAAATCACAGCCGAAGGACAAACCCTTCTGCCTCAATCTGTGGTTCAACGCCGCTCATGCCGAGGACAACGATCACCGCCCAGGCATCGGTTTGTATCCATGGCCTCCGTCCGTCGATGGCATGTATGAGGACCGCAGCATTCCGCCGCCGCGCCTTGGCGATGCGGCCATCTTTGACGCGCATCCGCAGTTCCTCAAAGACAGCATCAACCGCGAGCGCTTCTTCTGGGGCTATGACACACCGGAAAAGTATGAGACGAACGTGCGCGCCTACTACCGCATGATCAGTGGCATCGACAAAGCCATCTCGCGCGTGCTTGCCGCGCTCAAAGAAGCTGGTCTCGCCGACAACACGATCATCGTCTATTCCGCCGACAATGGCTACTACCTCGGCGATCGCGGCTTTCAGGGGAAGTGGTCGCACTACGAGGAAGCGTTGCGCATTCCGATGATCGTCTGCGATCCACGTCTGCCCCAAGAGAAGCGTGGCAAAGTGTGCGACGATCTCGTGCTGAATGCCGATCTCGCTCCGACCTTCCTCGACTGGGTCGGCGTCAAACGTCCCGATGCTTATGAAGGCCGCAGTCTCTCCACGCTGATTGAAGGCAAAGGCAGCGACAAACCCTGGCGCACACACTTCTTCTGCGAGCACGTCGATCTCGCTCCGACGCTGACGTGGGAAGGCATCCGTGATCAGCGCTATGTCTATGCGCGCTACTTCGACCAACAGCCCGTTTTCGAGTTCCTGCATGATTTGCAAACCGACCGCGATGAACTGAAGAACCTCGCCGCCGATCCCGCCCACGCGGAGACTTTAAAGAAAATGCGCGCCCTCTGCGATGCCGAGATGAATGCGCGCGGCGGTGCCCTGCTCCCAAGAGATCAGCGCGGCTCCAAAAAGCCTGCCAAGGGGAAGGCGAAAGCACCGAAGAAGTGACGAATCCCAATCCCACCGCACACCATGAAGCTCCTCGCCCTTCTCCTTTCGTCATTCGTCATTCTACATTCGACATTTTCGGCGCAGCCGAACATCATCCTCATCATGGCCGATGACTTCGGCTATGAATGCGTCACCGCGAACGGCGGCGAGTCGTATCAGACGCCGCACCTCGATCGTCTCGCGGCATCAGGCGTGCGCTTTGAGCACTGTCACTCGCAGCCGCTTTGCACCCCCACCCGCGTGCAGCTCATGACGGGGAAGTACAACGTGCGGAACTACCTGAACTTCGGCACGCTCGTGCGCACGGAGACGACCTTCGGGCATCTCATGAAGAAGGCAGGTTATGCCACCGGCATCTGCGGCAAATGGCAGCTCGGGCACGAGAAAGATGCGCCGCAGCACTTTGGCTTCGATGAGGCCTTGCTCTGGCAGCACACACGCCGCCCGCCACGCTATGCAAACCCCGGTCTCGAACTCAACGGCGAGGAAAAACAATACCCCGAGGGCAGCTACGGCCCCGACCTCGTGAACGACTTCGCGCTCGATTTCGTCACGCGGCACAAAGAGAAGCCCTTCTTTCTCTACTACCCGATGATCCTCACGCACGATCCCTACCAGCCGACACCCGACAGCCCGGACTGGAATCCCGCGATCAGCAGCGAGGCCAAGCAGCGCGATGTGAAGCACTTCACCGACATGGTGGCCTACATGGACAAGATGATCGGTCGTCTTGATGCAAAGCTCGGCGAACTCGGCATCCGCGACAACACGCTGCTCCTTTTCACCGGCGACAACGGCACCGGCAAGGGCGCGACGTCCCGTTTCAAGGGCACCGACTTTCCTGGCGGCAAAGGCAGCACCACGCACAGCGGCCATCATGTGCCGCTCATCGTCAGTTGGCCCGCCGTGATGAAGCAAGGCCGCGTGAACCACGATCTCATCACCTGCGCCGACTTCCTTCCCACCCTCTGCGCCGCCGCCGGAGCACCCGCCCCCGAGGGCATGGATGGCGTCAGCTTTCTCCCACAGCTCCAAGGCCAGCCCGGCACGCCCCGCGAAGCCATCTATATGTGGTATTCGCCGCGACAGTCCAAGGACCTCACCGTGAAGGAGCTGGCCTTCGACCATCACCACAAGCTCTACCGCACCGGCGAACTCTACGATCTCCAAGCCGATCCCAAGGAGAAAACTCCTCTCACCGGCGAGCAGCCCGCGAGAGCCAAACTCCAGGCCGTACTCGATCAATACAAAGACGCCCGCCCCGCTGAACTCGACCGCCAGTTTGAGCAGTCAGGCACCGGAAAGGCGAAGAAGGGGAAGAAGAAAGCCGAGTGAACGATGAAACACGTCTTCTACGCCTTCCTCCTGGCTCTCAGCGCTTCGCTATTCTTGTCCTCCGTAGCCTTGGCGAAGGAGGGTGCCGAAAAGCCCAACATCCTCTACATCCTCGCCGATGACCTCGGCTACGGCGATGTGCAGTGTCTGAATCCTCAGCGCGGGAAGATCGCCACGCCACACCTCGACAAGCTCGCGTCACAGGGCATGACCTTCACGGATGCGCACAGCGGATCGTCTGTCTGCACGCCCACGCGCTACGGCCTGCTCACCGGGCGCTACGCGTGGCGCACACGCTTGCAAGCGGGCGTGCTCGATGGTGGCAATGATGAGCCGCTCATCGCCGCCGACCGGCTCACGGTGGCCGGTTTGTTGAAGGCGCAGGGTTACACCACGGCTTGCATCGGCAAGTGGCACCTCGGTTTTCAATCCAAGAGCCAGGCGGCAAAAGGCGACAAGAAAAAAGGCATGGGCAGAGCCGGGCTGCCCATTGGTGCAGAGATCATCGGCGGGCCGGTGACGCGCGGCTTCGATCTGTTCTGGGGCTGCTCAAATGCCCGCACCATGTCCGCCTTGATTGAGGGAGATCGTGTCATCGAAACCATCGAGCCAATCACCATGCTGCCGCGTCTCGGGAAGCGTGCCGTGAGTTATGTGCAGGAGCACGCCGCGGATGCGAAGGAAGGAAAACGCTTCTTTCTCTACCTGCCGCTCACCTCGCCGCACACGCCCATCCTGCCCACGCCCGAGTGGCAGGGAAAGAGCGGCCTCGGCGCTTACGGCGACTTCGTCATGATGACCGATGCCATCGTTGGCGATGTGCTCACCGCGCTCGATCAGGCGGGCCTCGCGGAGAACACGCTCGTCATTTTCACCGCCGACAACGGCTGCTCGCCGCAGGCTGGCACCGACAAACTCGAAAAGCAGGGCCATTTCGCCAGCGAACTGCTTCGCGGCTACAAGGCGGACATCTGGGACGGCGGACATCGCGTGCCGTTCTTCGTCCGCTGGCCGGGAAAGGTGAAAGCAGGCTCGCAAAACGCCCAGCTCATCTGCCACACCGACTTCATGGCCACCTGCGCCGAAATCCTCGGCATGAAGCTCCCAGACACCGCCGCTGAGGACAGCGTGAGCCTGCTTCCTGCCTTGCTGGGTGATGCGGGCACTCCTGCCCGCACGGTCATCCATCACAGCATCAACGGCCGCTTTGCCGTGCGTGAAGGCCGCTGGAAACTCTGCCTCTGTCCCGGCTCCGGCGGATGGGGAAAGCCCGGCGATGCCGACGCAAACAAACAAGGCCTGCCACCCGTGCAACTCTACGATCTAAACACCGACATCGCCGAAACCAAAAACCTCAGCGCCGAGCATCCCGACATCGTCGCCAAGCTCACCAAGCAACTCGAAGTCAGCATCGCCAACGGCCGTAGCACACCCGGCGCGAAGCAGGCCAATGACACCAAGATCGTCGTCTTCAAATCCAACCAAGCCAAAGCCGCCAAAGAATAACCATGAAACTCCTCTCCATCTTCCTCATCGCTCTCTGTGGTGCAGCTCTCGCCGCTAAAAAGCCCGCCAAAGCCAAAGGCGGCATTGGTGCCGATGCTCCAGCCGGCAAACCCTACATCTACAAGACCTCTGCTGGCAAAGAGCGCCAGATGGAGATCTACTTTCCGCCGAATCACGATCCCGCGAAGTCGAAGGTGCCCGGCATGATCCTTTTCCACGGCGGCGGATGGGGCGGCGGCTCGTTGGGGCAGTTCCGCATCGCCTGCGCTTACTTTGCCAGTCGTGGACTCGTCTGCGCCACGTCGGAGTATCAGATGCTCAACAAGGCCGATGCCGCGAAACTGCCCGCAGGCGAAACACGCAAGCGTGTGTGCGTCACCGACGCCAAAAGCGCCATCCGCTGGTTCAAGCAGCACGCGGGCGAACTCGGCATCGACCCGCAACGCATCATCACCGGCGGTGGATCGGCAGGCGGACACATCAGCGCCCTTGCCACGATGAATCCCGGCCTCAACGACCCCGCCGACCCAACGGACATCGACACCAGCGTCGTCGCCTACCTGTGGTTCAATCCCGCCTTCGCCACCGATGACGACAAAGACCCCGAGATCGACGTGCTGCGCCATTTGAAGGCCGATCTCCCGCCCGCCATCGCCTTCTTCGGCGATCAGGACACCTGGAAAAAAGGCTGGGACACCGCCCACACGAAATGGAAGTCCCTCGGCACGAAAACCATCGACCTCCAGATCGCCCCCGGTCAGGCGCACAGCTTCTTCAACAAAGACCCCTGGCAAACCGTCACCCTCATCGCCGCCGACAAGTTCCTCGTGAAACGCGGCCTCCTCACCGGCGAACCAACGAAGACGATGCCCGCGAGCGGCGAGACGCTGGATCCAGCACAGCCTTGAATCCGCCTGCCACCGTCCTACCATCGCCACCATGGCTCCGCTGCCGTCCTTCCATTTGCGAAATGTCCACGAAGTCCTACACTCATCCCATGCCAGCCCCCAAGAACCAACGCCACATCACCTGGCAGGAAGCGGTCGAGCAAGGTCGTCGCAACCGCCGTCAGGCCGCGACGCTCGAATCACGCAATGGGCCGCAGCAAGTGGCCAGATCGGCAGCCCAGCCGATTTCGCAGCGCGACTCGACGGTGCGCAAGTAGGCGCGGAACTGCTCGAAATTTTCCGCGAGACACCCGAGTTCGGGCGCTCGCTCGCCACACGCATCGAGCCGTTCTTGGACGAGAACGTCGCTGGCACACTGAAACTCTTCGGTGGAGGTGGCGAGGCCATCATTTTCTATGATGAGGCACGCCAGCTCGCCATCAAGCTCCTCGCCCCGCCTGGGAAGGCCGGTTTCGGCTGGATGCTCGGCCTGAATGACCAAAAGCGCTGGGCCATCCGTGCAGGCGGACTCGCCGAGGCCGTCGAGCGCTTCGCCTGCTTCGAGACTTTGTTTAATTCCGGCCTCGACCTCGATCAAGTCGGCTCCGAAGGCGACTTCCTCGTGCTTCGACAGCCGTTCATCGCGGGCTGCCATCCTGACGAGGCCAGTCTCGACCAATGGATGATGGATCAGGGCTGGGTGCGCTGGTCGCCGCCCACCGATCTCGCCATGATCGCCAATCTCACCTGGCGACGCGACGACTGGATCGCCACCGACGTTCGCCCCGAAAACGCCCTCCTCGCCGAGGCCGATGGCCGCATCCACGCCATCGACTTCATCATCGGCCGCATTTAAAGCCATCTCCATCACTCCAAAACTCCACCACTCCATGCGCCCGTTCTTCCCCATCCTTTCGTCATTCGTCATTCTCGCTTCGTCATTCGCCGCCGAAGGCGACGCCGTCCCGCTCTTCAACGGCAAAGACCTCACCGGCTGGGATGGCGATCCGAAGCTCTGGAAGGTGGAGAACGGCATCGTCATCGGCACCAATCCCACGCCGGAGGCCATGGCGAACAACAGCTTCCTCATCTGGCGCGGCGGCAAAGTGAAGGACTTCGAGCTGCGCGCCACCGTCCGCGTCATCGGGGATAACAACAGCGGCATCCAGTATCGCAGCCGCGAGCTGCCGGAGGTCGCCCCGTGGGTCATCACCGGCTACCAGTGCGACATCCATCCCGCCATCGAGCACACCGGCATGACGTATGAGGAAAAGGGCCGCGGCATCTTCGGCCTCAACGGCAAAAACGTCCTCCTCGAACCCGATGGCACCCTCTGGCAGCTCAGCGAACACGCGCCTGTGAAGGCAGACGTGAGCCAGTGGAACGAATACATCATCATCGCCAAAGGCAACCGCCTCACCCATCAAATCAACGGCCAGCCCACCTCCGAACTCATCGACCACGACGAAAAGAAACGCGCGCTCGAAGGTCTCCTCGCCATCCAGCTCCATCGCGGCAACCCCAACCGCGTCGAAATCAAAGACCTCCGCCTCAAGGTGCTGCCCGAGTCGGCGCCCGAGTCCTTCGATGCCACAAAACTCCCAGCCGGAGCGACGAAGATTGAGAAGCCTCGCACCAGCAGCCCGCAGGGCACAGGACCGGTGGTGCCGGGGAAGAAGTAGAGGCAGATTGGGAAATGTTGTTCTAAGCTTTGTCGATCTCAAATTGCGGTACTCATGCTATCCAAGCTCATGAAATCATTTTTTCTAGCCACCACCATTTGTCTTTCTTTAGCGGTTCTTACTTCTGGCTGCGGAAAGAAAAAGAAGGATGGAAATGCGATGCGGGCTGCTTTTATGACCACATTAGATCTCACATACGAAGCAATTGAGATCGAGAAGGGTCCTTCTGACAATCAGGAGCAAACTGAGAAGAAATTCATTCAAGTTGTCACAAAGATTGAGTCGGCAAGCGCCATGGCCGACACTGTCGACGAAGGGTTCTTGAAATGGGTTCATCCTGAATTGCCGGCTGCCTTTGGGAAACTTCGGGAGTGTCTGCGACTAAAAGCAAAGGGGATGAGATCGAATGACTTGAAACTTCAACAAACGGCAAGTGACCTCTGGTTGGAGTGGGGATCTTTTTGGGCCAAGAATGACAAGCAGATTTATCAAAAGATCAAAGTCCCTGGATCATGACCAAATGAGTAACAGTTCGGGGAGATCCATCCTGCACGAAATTCGCCTTTCGCTTGTTCTGAAGGTTTGAACGAGGCGATTTCGTTGATGCAGCTTCACCATCGCATCTTCTGGCCATGTCTTGCGCACTTCACTATCTCCTACTTCTCACCCTCACTTCCCCGCTCTTCGCCCAGAAAGCCAGCAAAGTCGCCACACCGCCGCCCACGAAGCCACCATTGGAGGCCGTGGACATCACGAAGCTGCCGGAGGGCACGACGCAGCTCGATCTGTTCCTGCTCATGGGCCAGTCGAACATGAAAGGGCGTGGCGTGATGCCGGAGGAGCCGAAGAAGGACCCGCACATCGTCATGATGCACAAGATGGACGACCAGTGGTATCTCGCGCGGCATCCGCTGCATCTCACGGGCGACGCGAAGACCTTCCAAGGCCACGACAACGCCGGTGTCGGCCCCGGACTGGCCTTTGCGGAGGCGATTGCCGCTGCGAACCCGAAGGTCGCCATCGGCCTCGTGCCCTGCGCGGTGGGCGGATCGTCGATCAAGCTCTGGCAGAAGGGCGCGAAGCTCTACGACGAGGCACTGCGCCGGGCGAAGCTCGCCCTGCAAACGACCGTGCCGGTGAAAGCTCGCATTCGCGGCGTGATCTGGCTGCAAGGCGAGGCGAACGCGAATCCGCAGGAGCTTCCTCAACATGCGGAGCGCCTTCGCGCAATGATCGAAGCCCTCCGCGCCGATCTAGCGCTGCCGGAGCTGCCCTTCATCGCCTGCACCATCGGCGAGATGAAACCGGAGCCGCTGCTCACGAATCTCAAGGCGATGAATGAAATCCAGCTCGCTTTGCCGAAATCCGTGCCGCACACCGCCTGCGTCGATGCGCGAGATTTGAAGACCCACATCGGCGATGCCGTACACTTCGACACCGCCGCGCAGAACGAGATCGGGAAGCGTTTTGCCGCGAAGTTCATCGAGATGACGAAGTGACGTAGCATAGGCTTTCTAGCCTGTGTTCATCGAACCCCAAGACCCACAGCCTAGAAAGGCTATGCTACCATGAAAACCACCATCCTTTGCCTTCACCTTCTCGTCATCAGCCTTGTCGCCTCCGCGCAAGACGACGGCACCTGGCTGCGTGAAAAAGGCACACTCATCTTCCATGATGCCTTTGAGCGTGAAGAAGACGGCAACCTCGCCAAGGCCATCGGCAACGGCTGGAACAGCGCCACGGCGGATCGGGTGCCGCACATCAAGATGGCGGATCTGGACGAAGGCATCCTCAAAATCGCTAGCGCATCCAAAGAGGCCAAACACGCGGCGCACATCCATCATGAGGCTGGTTTTGCAGACGGTGGTGCGGTGATTCGCTTTCGGTTTCCGGGTCTGAACAAAGCGGAGACACTTCAGCTCGGCTTCGTGGATCGCGAGACGAAGGGCATCTGGGCGGGGCACCTCTGCTACGGCATCCTGTCACAAAGCAGCATCACGCTGACCGATCAAATGACCGGCATCATGAACCTGGAGAATCGCAAACGCCGTGACGATGCGGTGGCGAAGAAGGAAAAAGTCCCTGCTGATCTCGAAGCGCTGCTGAAGACCAAGAGCATCAACGTGCCCTACAAGGCCGACACGGAATGGCACGAGCTCGTGCTCGTCACCGAAGGCGATGAAATGCGCCTCAGCATCGACGGCAAGCTGCTTGCCAAACATCACTCTGAAGGTTTCGCGCATCCGATGAAACGTTGGTTCAGCTTTCTCGTGAACAACACCGTCTGGATCGACGATGTGAAGATCTGGAAGGTTCGTTAAAGTCCCGCACACATCCCATCTCATGAAAACATCCCTGCTTCTCTCCCTCTGCCTCACCGTTTGGTGCGCGTCACTCCAGGCTGCCACGCCGAACATCATCCTCATGATGGGCGATGACCACGGCTGGGAGGAAACCGGTTACAACGGCCATCCGCATGTCAAAACGCCCGTGCTGGACGAGATGGCGGCCACAGCCTTGAAATTCGAGCGCTTCTACGCCGCGCATCCGAGCTGCTCGCCCACACGCGCGAGTTTCCTCACGGGACGGCACCCGAACCGCATGGGCACCTTCACGCCGGGCTGGTCCTTCCGACCGGAGGAGATCACCAGCGCGCATCTTTTGAGCAAGGCGGGCTATCACTGCGCCCATCTCGGCAAATGGCATGTCGGCGCGGTGAAGAAGGAGTCGCCCGTCAGTCCGCTGTCGATGGGATTTCATGAGTGCCTCTCGCATGACAACTTCTTCGAGATGAACCCCTCGCTCTCTCGCAATGGCGGCCCGCCGGAGCTTTTCAAAGGCGAAAGCTCCGAGATCCTCATCCGCGAGGCCATTCAAGTCATCGAACGCGCTCAAAAAGCCGGAAAGCCGTTCTTCCAGGTCATCTGGTTCGGCTCGCCGCACGAGCCTTACAGCGGATTGCCGGAGGATCTCGCGCTCTACGACGACCTGCCCGCGAAATATACAAAGCTGGTCAAACTCACCTCCAACGAAACCGGCGGGGGCACCAAACGCCCGCAGGGCGAAGTGCTGCGCGAGCGCTACGCCGAAATCACCGCCATGGACCGCGCCATCGGCACCTTGAGAAAACATCTCGCCAAGCAAGGTTTGCGAGACAACACGCTGCTCTTCTACTGCGGCGACAATGGCACCTCGCCTGACGCTGCGCTGGGCTTTCCGCACCGTGGAGCGAAAGCAACCTTTTATGAAGGCGGCACGCTGGTCCCCGGCCTCATCGAATGGCCCGCCCGCATCCCAAAACCACGCAGCACGAGCGTGCGTGCCAGCACCAGCGATCTGCTCCCCACCGTCGCCGCCATCGCCGGACAAGCACTACCTGATCGTCCGCTGGACGGCATCGACCTCGCACCCGTGCTCGATGGCACGATGACAGCGCGTCCCACGGCGCTGCATTTCTGGGAATATCAGGCTGGAGGCAAATCAGCCAGGGGTGAACCTTACATCGACCCGGAGCTTCAAAAAGGCACCACACCACTCGTCAAAAAGATGGGCGGCAAAGCCACGCGCGACTTCACGAACTTCAAGCACCCAATCATCAGCGAGGAAGATCACCTCGGCGCGCGCTCCATCATTGAGAGCGACCACAAGCTCGTCATCCATGATTTGAGGCAGGGTGAACCAAAGATTGAACTCTTCGATTTGAAGGCCGATCCCGCCGAGAAAACGAACCTGCTCGAACAAAAGCCCGAACTCGCCAAGGAACTCCAGTCCAAGCTCCGCCAGTGGCAGGAAAGCGTGCTGAAAAGCCTCACCGGCGCGGATTATCAAAAGTGAACCGTTTCATGAAAACAATCGCCTCCAGCTTGCTGCTTCTCACTCTCAGCACTTCGCTACAGGCCGCGAAGCCGAACGTGCTCTTTTTATTCGCCGACGACCACACCTACGAAGCCGTGCGCGCCTTCGGCCACACGGACATCGACACGCCGAACCTCGACCGTCTTGCCGCGCGGGGCACGACGTTCACCCGGGCTTACAACATGGGCTCGTGGAGCGGCGCGGTCTGCGTGGCCAGCCGCACGATGCTCGTCACGGGACGCAGCGTTTGGGATGCGAACAAGGTTTACAACAAGACCAACACTGAACGCGAGGCCGGCGTGCTCTGGCCGCAGCTCATGCAGAAGGCTGGTTACAAGACCTACATGACCGGCAAGTGGCACATCCAGACCGATGCCGCGAAGTGCTTCGATGTGGTGAAGGATGTGCGTGCCGGCATGCCGAAGACAGTTCCCACCGCCTACAACCGGCCCATCGCGGATCAAACGGACGCCTGGAGCCCGTTCGACAAATCACTCGGTGGCTTCTGGGAAGGCGGCACGCACTGGAGCGAGGTCGTGCGCGATGACACGCTCGGCTTCCTCGCCGATGCGAAGCTGCAGGAGAAGCCTTTCTTCATCTACGCCGCGTTCAACGCCCCGCATGATCCGCGGCAGGCGCCGAAGGAGTTCATCGACAAGTATCCGCTCAGCCGCATCGCCATGCCGCAGAATTTCCTGCCCGAGTATCCGTACAAGGACGACATCGGCTGCTCCCACTCGCTGCGCGATGAGAACCTCGCGCCCATGCCGCGCACGGAACTTTCCGTGAAGACGCACCGCCAGGAATACTATGCGCTCATCAGCCATATGGACGCGCAAATTGGCCGCATCCTTGATGCGCTCGATGCCAGTGGTCAGGCGGAGAACACCTGGATTTTCTTCACCGCCGACCACGGACTCGCCATCGGACATCACGGCCTGTTTGGAAAACAAAACATGTACGATCACAGCGTGCGCGTGCCCTTCCTCGTCGCCGGTCCTGGTGTGGCAAAAGGCGCGAAGAACGATTCAGCCATCTACCTGCAAGACGTGATGGCCACCGCGCTCGATCTCGCCGGAGCCGAGAAGCCGAAGCACGTCTTCTACAACAGCCTCCGCCCGCTGCTGAATGGCGGGCAGAAGCAATCGAACTACGAATCCGTCTATGGCGCCTACCTGGAGCTCCAGCGCGCCGTCACGCATGACGGCTGGAAGCTCATCGCGTATCCGAAGGCCAAAGTGATGCGCCTCTACCATCTCGCCGAAGATCCGCAGGAGATGACCGACCTCGCTGCGAAGCCCGAACATGCCGCGATGAAGAAAAGCCTCTTCGAACGCCTGGTGAAGCTCTCTGCCGAGATGGGGGACAGGGTGGATTTGGCAAAAGTGTTTGCTGAATAAGCCGCAAGGAATGCGCAGTGATTGAAAATGCCGGAGGGCAAACGGGCCATAGGCTGCCAGCATGAAAATGCCTCACTTCTGGATGCTGGTGCTTTTGATGACGGGGTCCGCCTTGGCGGGGACGCAATACGACGTGCGTTGTACGGACGCAAAATGTGGTTTCAC
>CAMCWM010000080.1 GCA_945882215.1 Akkermansia muciniphila
GTCTGATACGCGCTGTGATCAAAGATGCCCGCGCCGAGAAAACCCAGCGCCGCGATGAGCTTCGGTTCGTCAGGAAACAGCCGGTCCGCCGCCAGTTGCTCCCGCACAAAGCGCTGCCAGGGCTTGTCCGTGTTCAGCGCCTCGATCACATAGTCGCGATACCGCCACGCATGATCACGCGGCAGATCATGACTGCACCCGTGGGTCTCCGCGAAGTGGATCGTGTCCAGCCAATGCCGCGCCCACCGCTCTCCATATCGCGGCGATGCGAGCAAGCGATCCACCAGCGCTTCATAGTCACCTTCACGCGCAAACGCCTCCACCTCCGCGTGGGTGGGCGGCAGTCCGTGCAGATCAAACATCACGCGCCTGATCAACGTGCGGCGATCCGCCTCTGCCGATGGCGTGATCTTCCTCTCCGCAAGCCTGGCACGAATGAAGGCATCAATCGGATTCAAGGAGATGCGGTTTCCAACCGCCTGGGGCGCTTGCAAAGCTCCCTTCCTTGGCAGCGGCTTCAGCGACCACCAGTCCGTCGAGGTCGGCCGCGTCACCAGCACGCGCGGATCAGGTGCACCGCGCTTCACCCACTCCTCCAACAGTGCAATCTCCGCAGCCGGCAGTTTATCCTTTGGCGGCATCTGATGATCCTTGTCCGTCCAGCGCACCATTTTGATGATGAGGCTCTCCTCCGGCTTCCCGACCATGATCGCCGGCCCGTTCTCGCCGCCTTCCTCCCAGCCGGATTTCGAATCGAGTGTCAGCCCGCCCTTCATCTTCTTCTCATGCGAGTGGCACTCATAGCAGCGTGTCTTCAACACCGGCAGCACCTTCGCTTCAAAGAACGCCACATCCTGCGCGACCGCGCTCGTCATCGAGACGATGGCCAGTGAGGCTTGGAGAGCGCTGCGGTAGATCATGCGAAGAAACAAACGCTGCGCGAAGTGTGTCTCTCACTGGTCTCAGTCCTGCCAAAACGTCGATTCCTTTGGCGCGGTGTAGCGCACTTCCATCTCGGGCGTTTCGATGACCTTGCCATCACGATGGAGCGACTCGACGGCGGCGATGACCATGCCAGAGGTGAGGAGCGTGCGCTCCGGTGGATAGGCGGCACGGTTGTCGATGACCATGCGCTCGATGTGATGGACGAGCGGATTGAAGAAGTCGGCGGTGGTTGCGACCGAAGTGGGCATGGGCAGGAACATCTGGCAGGAGGTGATCTCGCCGGTTTCGCTGTTGAGGCCGGCGTAGTTGAAGTCGCGCACGCCGAGCATGAACAGCGTGGTGCGGAAGCCGTCGCGATGCTCGATGAAGTAGGCGTAGGCTTCGGGGAAGTTTCGTCGGGCCCAATCGAAGCTGATTGCCTCGGTGGGATAGCCTTCCTTCACGGGTAATGTGTGGCTTCGGCTCAGCGCGGCGAGAAGGAGACGTTGGGTTTGCTTCAAACCGGCGGCGTGTGCCCACATCTTGTCACCACGCAGCGCCAGCACGCTCTTGATGCCAACTTCGCCTCCTTTGCGGCGCTCGGACATGCACTGGGCGGTTTCGAGGCCGTGGAAGTCGTATTTCTCGACGCCGCCGTAGCCGACGCAGACGCTTTCGCTCAGTGGCGTGCCCCACGGCAGGTCGATGGCGGGGAGGCGACGTGTCACGGGCAGTGAGGAGCCGGCGAGGAAGGGGAAATTCAGACGCTTCGAGTCGGCAACCATCTCGACGCACTTCTTCCAGTCGGTGGAGAGATGTTTGTCATTAAAGACAGGTACGCTGCGGCCGCTGGACTCGAAGACTTTGACCACTTCTTTGAAGAACTCGTAGCGCGGGTAAAGCGTCTGGCCTTTTTCGTTCTCGGGATAGTCGCCGTGCTCGCCGATGATGACGACGCCATCGACAGCGAGTTTGCCGGTGCCGAGTGTGAGTGCCTCGGCGATGCTTTTGTGAATCGGGATGCCGTAACGCTTCGAGCGTCCACGAGCGAGATCCTTCTCGGGAAATTGATCGATGTAGAGCGAGACGAGATCGACATCCGGCTTCCGCCATGCACCACCCCAGACATAACCGAGCGCAAGGCGGTCGATGAAGTGCTGTGCGTGTGATTTCTCGAACACGACGGTGGCGATGAGCGCGATCTTTTTGCGCGCTGGAGCAGGCGCGGCGCTGGCAGCGACCGCAGCGGCACTGGTGAGCAGAAAGGAGCGGCGGGTGATGAGCTTCGTGTTCATGAGGTGCGGTCCGATTTGTTTTCCCAAAACAACCAAAGAGGCAGAACGGCGATGAGCGGCAGGAAGGAGGCGAGCAGCAGGCCTTGATCGAACGAGTGTGTGCGATCCGCGAGCGCGCCGAAGAGCTTCTGCGCCTGCGCGGGCAGCACCCACGCGACGACTCCCGCGATGCCGGTGATCTTGCCCTGATGTCGCGCGGAGAGATCCTGCGTGAAGGCGTGGTAGAGCGGAAACACGCCGAGCGCACCCGCACCGGCCAGCAGCAGCACGAGAAGCAAAACCCAGCCTTTGTCGAGCATCGGCGTGAGCGCGCAGGTGGCGCACAAAGCACCGCACGCGGCGAAGACGATCACGCGAGCGGCATGAACCGAGAGCTTTCGCCTGCCAAGCCACACCGCGAGCGCTCCTGCGCCGAGGCAGCCAACATCCGTCGCCACATACCAGACGGAAGTGAAGTAAAGCGTCTGCGATTCCGTGTAGCCGATCCCTTCTTGAAGGATCTTCGGCAGCCAAGCGCGCAGGATCTGCCAGGTCGTATTGATGCAGGCGATGACGAAGAAGATAACGAGCATGCGGCGGCTGAAGATGATGCTCCACAGGCTCTCCGAGGCTGGTTCAACCTCGGTCGTGCTCAATCTCACCGGCGCTGGCAGGTCGGACTTCTTCACCAGCGCGAACCACAGCACCAGCCACGCGAAACCGACCGCGCCGACGGCTTGAAAGGCGACGCGCCAACTGCCGAGTTCCGCCGTCATGAGTCCGGTCATGATCAGCGGCGTGATGATCGCGCCGATCGAGGTGCCGCTTTGCAGCACGCTGTTGCCGAGCGAGCGCTCGCGCGCATCGAGCAGCGCGCGTGTCGTGCGGATGGCACAAGGCCAGTGCCCAGCCTCGAAGAAGCCCAACGCCATGCGGCACCACAGCAGTTCTTGTTCGTTGTGCACGAAGCCTGTCGCCAAGCCCGCGAGCGACCACATCGTCAGCACGCCTGCGTAAAGCCAGCGCACGGAGAAACGGTCCGCCAGCCAGCCAAACACGATGGAGCCCGCCGCGAAGGCGTAGGCGAAGACGGCCTCGATGTTGCCATACTGGGCCTGCGTGAGCTGAAACTCCTTGGTGATGCGCACGGACGCATTCGCCAACGTCTGGCGGTCCATGTAGTTGATTGCCGATGCGAGCAACAGCAGGCCGCAGATGGTCCACTTCCACGATGCGGAGCGACTTGGTGCGCTCGAATCAACGTCGGGAGTCATGTCGGATTCGAGCGGCGATGTGACTTCGATTTATGCGATGAGTTGATCCACCACTTTCGCGCCCTGATTGTCCGTGAGGCTCGCAGCGAGGCCGTTGCGCTTGTAGGTTAGCTTGCTGTGGTCGAGGCCGAAGAGTTTCAGCAGTGTGGCGTGATAATCGAAGTGCTTCACCTCGTCGATGACCGCCTTGTGGCCGAACTCGTCGGTTTCGCCGTGGACGTAGCCCTTCTTGAAGCCGCCACCGGCGACCCACATGCTGAAGCCGTAGGTGTTGTGGTCGCGGCCCCATTTTTCGCGGCCTGCGTCGTTTTGCAGCACGGGCAGGCGGCCCATCTCGCCGCCCCAATGCACGACAGTGGTGTCGAGCAGACCGCGTTGCTTGAGATCGCTGATGAGCGCCGCGCTGGGCTGATCGGTGGCCTCGCAGTTCTTCGGCAGCGCAGTGATGAGCGAACCGTGCTGATCCCACGACTGGCCCGCGTTCAGCACCTGGACATAGCGCACGCCGCGCTCAACGAGACGGCGCGCGATGATGCAGCGCGTGGCGTAGTCCTTCGTGATCGGATTATCGACTCCGTAGAGTTTTTTGACGTGCTCGGGCTCCTTCGAGATGTCGAGCGCCTCTTTGGCGGCGGTCTGCATCTTCGCGGCGAGTTCGTAGCTTGAAATGCGCGCCTGAAGATCGAGTTCGCCGCGATGCTGCGAGAGATGATCTTCATTGAAGGCCTTCAGCAACGCGAGCTGCCGCTCCTGCGGCGCACCGGCGAGTGACGCGGGCGGATCCAGATTCAAAATGCGCGGCTCGGTGGGCCGCACGAGTGTGCCCTGGAACAGCGCGGGCAGCCAGCCATTGGTGAAATGCTCGCCCTGGAAAGTCGGCAGCCCGCCGGGATGCGAGAGCACCATGTAGGCGGGCAGTTCGTCCGTCTCGCTGCCGAGACCATAGGTCAGCCACGAGCCCAACGCGGGGCGTCCGGCCGTGATGCGGCCTCCGTTCATCGCGTAGAGACCCTGTGCGTGATTGCTCACGCCGGAGGTCATGGAGCGGATCAGCGTGATCTCATCGACCACCTTGCTCAGGTTTGGCAGCAGCTCGCTGATCTCCATGCCGCACTGGCCTTGTTTTTCGAACTTCCATGGCGAGCCAAAGCACTTCGCCGAAGCCTGCGCGAGGTTGTCGTACTTGATCTCACCGGGAAACTTCTGGCCGTGATACTTTGTCAGCATCGGCTTCGGATCGAAGAGGTCCATCTGCGACGGACCGCCCATCATGAAGAGCGAGATCATCGCCTTCGCGCGTGGTTCGAAGTGCGGCTTCTTCGGCGTCAGATCGTAGCGCAGCTCGCCAAAGCTCTCCGGCTTCACCGGCGCGGCGAGCAGGCCATCACGCTCCAGCAACGAAGCAAGCGCCACAGTGCCAAGACCGAAGCCGTTGGCGTGAAGGAAATGACGACGTGAGCAGAGTTGGGGGCGGTTCATTCGACGTAGAGGAAACGGTTCGAGCTGCAAAGGATCTGGCACAGGCTGGCCATGGCTTCTTGTGGTGGATTCGGGACGACGCCTTTCGCGTGCTGGATGTCGTGGTGATATTGCGTGAGCGCCTTGGTTTGCTCGTCGAGGTAGCTGAGGCATTTCGTGATGTCGGTGTCGGTCGCAGGTTTGCTGTAAAGCAGGCTCCAGACGCGCTGGAGCTGCTTCGCGCGGTCGTTCGGGGCCTCGGCGGTGACGCGATCGGCAAGACGGCGCGAGCTGTCGAGCACGAAGGTGTCGTTCATCAGGAGGAGCGACTGCGGCGCGACGGTGGTCTGGCTGCGCATCTCGCAGTTCGGGCTCATGGTCGGCGCGTCGAAGGTATCGAGCACGGTCACGGGCTTGCTGCGGCGCACCTGCACATAGATCGAGCGGCGGAAATCATCGGCACCGGCAGGATCGACTTTGTGCGTGGTGATGGTGCCTTTGTCGATGCCGGTGATCACGCGGCCTTGCGGATCGCGACCGATGCCGCTGGGAGGGCCGTAGCTGGCCTGCACGAGCGTGCCGGTGGTGGCGAGCATGGAGTCACGCAGCGTCTCGGCATCGAGGCGGCGCATTTTGAAGCGGGCATAGAATCGGTTTTCGGGATCGGCACGCAACGAGGCATCGTTCACCGATGACTGACGATAGGCGCTGCTAAGCATGATGAGGCGATGCAGCGACTTCAGCTTCCAACCGCTCTTCACGAACTCATCAGCGAGGTAGTCTAGCAGCTCGGGATGCGTGGGCAGTTCGCCTTGGCGGCCGAAATCGCCGGGCGTGTTCACGATGCCGCGACCCATGTGATTGAGCCAGAAGCGGTTCACCAAAACTCGCGCGACAAGCGGATGTTTGCCGCTGGTGAGCCATTGCGCATAGGCGAGACGACGACCACTGGAGCCACTGCTGACTGGCACGGGCTTGAAGGGCTCGATCTGTGGGCTGGCGAGAATGCCCAGCTCGCCGGGTTGCACGACCTGCTTCGGCTGATCGTGATCGCCACGATTGAAGAGCTTCGACACCGGCATCTGGCCTTTCACCTCGGTGAGCGCCATCACAAAACCTTCCGCTGGCTTCGTGGCGCGGAGCTTCGTGGCCTCGGCCATCTTCGCATCGACGATGTCCTGCTTCTTCTTGTCGTAGAGATCCAGCGAGTAGGTGGCGAGCGCGGAGGGATACTTCTTGATGAGCGCTTTCTGCTCCGGCGTCTGCTTGGCCACCGCCGTGTCACGGGCGACTCGGAACGCGGCCTGCTCAGCCTCCGGCACTTTCTTGATCTCGACCTCGAAGATTTCGTCGAGAAACTTCTTCGACATCGCACGGGCCTCGACCTCGATCTCCTTGGCTTTCGCCTCGATCTCGGCGGCTTTGGCGCGCTCTTGCGGTGTGTAAAGCGAGTAGAGGCGGCTGTTGGGCGCACGCCACGCTTCCCAATGATACGCCGGATCAAAGACGGCCCGCAGGCGATAGTAGTCAGCCTGCGTGATCGGATCGTAGCGATGATCATGGCACTGCGCGCACGCCACGGTCATACCCATGAGCGACGAGGTCGTGATCTTGATCTGCTCGGCAATGACTTGGTTTTTCGCGAGCTTAGTATCGTCCACTGTGTCGCCCGTGCCATCGGGAGCCATGCGCAGAAACGCGGTGGCGATGAGTTGGTCGGTCCGCCGCGGATCAAGGACGGCCTGCTGATAGTCGCCATGGGTCGCGCCCGCGAGTTCATCCCCCGCAATCTGCTCCTGAATGAACTGATCCCACGGCTTGTCCTCGTTCATCGAGCGGATCACATAGTCGCGATAGCGCCACGCATGAGGGCGGACGCTGTCAGCCTCGGTGTAACCGTTTGAATCGGCATAGCCCACGACATCCAGCCAATGCCGCGCCCAGCGCTCCCCGTAGTTTTTCGAGGCCAGCAGTCGCTCCACGAGCTGCTCGTAAGCCAGTGGCGATTTGTCGGCCGCAAAGGCCTCCACTTCCTCTGGTGTCGGTAGCAGGCCGGTGAGATCGAGCGTCACGCGGCGGATCAAGGTCCTGCGATCTGCCTCCGGGGCCATTTGCAGGCCTTTTTCACTCATCTTGGCCAAAACGAAGGCATCCACCGGCGTGCGCAATTTCTGCGTCTCCACATTCTTCGGCACCTCAGGCTTCTGGATCGGCTGGAAGGCCCAATACTCACGATCCTCATCCGAAATGATTGGCCCAGGTGCCAGCGCGAGCGGCTCGGCCTTTGCCGTCTTCGCACCCTGCGCAATCCACCTCTCGATCACGGCCAGCTCGGCTTCCGCAAGCGGCTTGCCCTTCTCCGGCATCTCGCCGGACCGGATCATCTCAACGAGCTTGCTCTTCGCAGGATCACCAGCGACCACGACCTTGTCCATGAACCGCCGCAGACGCAGGTCCAGCTTGCCCTTCGGCTTTTCCTCCTCGCCATGGCAATGCGTGCAGTGCGTCTTCAGAATCGGCCGCACGTCTTTTTCGAACATGAGCACAGCATCCGCGCCGTGAGCAGTCACGGCGAGGGAACAAAGGAAAAAAGCAGGCTTCAGCTTCATTGGGGGCACAAACCTACGGGGTGCCGACGCTCGATGTTGCCGTGGAAAGTAAGGGCTGACGCGAGCGTTTGCCTTTCCGCACCATGAAACGAACCGCCAGCCTCCTGCCTGCACTGGTCCTGCTGAGCACTGCTCCTGTATCCGGGCGTGACTTGTTTTTTGATGAACAGGTCTGGCCCAAGGTCGGTGCGCAATCGTGTCTGAAGTGCCACAAGGCCGGTGGTGACGCCGAGGACAGCAAGTTTGTGCTCAACGATCCGGCGCGGGACAAAACCACCGGGCGTCATGTGTCACAGATTCACAACGAGGCGGCATTTGCACGTATGGCGAAGTCCATGAAGGACGGTGAGTCACGCCTGCTGCTGAAAGCCACGGGAAAGCTCGATCACGAGGGCGAGGAGGTGTTGAAGCCGGACTCCGCCGCTTATCGACTCCTGGCGGACTTTGTGAAACAGGTCACCGCGCCTGCCAAAGAGCCCCAAGTGGCCACGAAGACGAATGAGAGGCCGTTTTTCGCCGATGTCGTCATGCTGGACGATCCGCATGTCATCCGCCGCGCCTCACTCTCGCTCGCCGGGCGGCTGCCGACGCAGGATGAGCTGAAGCGCGATGTGAAAATGCATCTCGCCGCGCTGATGAAGGAGGATGCGTTCTACCAGCGGCTGCGGGAGGGCTTCAACGACATCTTCCTCACGCTCGGCGCGGATGGGAACGCGGACCAGACATTCCTCTCGTATGATCATTTCCCACAACGGCACTGGTATCAGAAGTGGGAGTTTGCAGACATCGCCGAGGAGAAAGACCGCAAGCAGGCAGGCTACAAGATGGCGCGTGAGTATCGCGAGGCGCTGCATGGCGAGCCGCTGAAACTCATCGAACACGTCGTGCGCAACGACCGCCCTTTCACCGAGATCATCACCGCCGACCACATCATGGCCACGCCCTACACCGCGCGTGGTTATGGCATCTTCGAGGAGATCAAAGGACAGTTCAAAGACACAAACGATCCGTTTGAATACATTCCCGTTCGTCTTCATGCGCTGAAAGGCCGCTCCAAGCAGCAGGATCAGGAGAGCGGGACGGGCTTTTATCCACACGCCGGACTGCTCAGCACGTTTCAATGGCTCTGCCGTTATCCGACGACGGAGACCAACCGCAACCGCCTCCGCGCCCGCATGTATTACCAGCACTTCCTCGGCGTGGACGTGCTGGAGCTGGCCGCACGTGTGACAGACGCCGCCGCAGTGACGGCGAAATACAAAGTGCCGACGATGGAAGCGAGCGAGTGTGTGGTATGCCACAAGACGCTCGATCCCGTCGCCAGTCTGTTTCAGGACTACTGGCGCTTCGCCGACCAGGGAGTGTATGGAAAACGAAAAGATGGCTGGTTCACGGACATGTTCCAGGCTGGCTTCGAGGGCGAGGACATGCCCGGTGAGGAACGCTGGCGCTCGTTACAGTGGCTCGGCGAACGCACGGCAAAAGATCCGCGCTTTGCCGTGGCGATGGTGGAGCACGCCTGGTACATCCTCACCGGTCGCAAAACGCTGCTGCCGCCAAAAGACCTCGAAGATCCACTGCATGACGCGAAACGCCGCTCCTACACCGAGCAGCGCCGCATCATCGAGGAAACCGCAGCGCGCTTCATCAAAAACGGTTTCAACTTCAAACACGTCATCCAAGACCTCGCCACGAGCGACTTTTACCGCGCCGACGGCATCGCTTCCGCCATCGCGGATGAAAAACGCCTCGCTGAGCTCGATGACATCGGCATCGCGCGCATGCTTTCACCTGAGCAGCTCGAACGGAAGATCGCCGCAGTCTTCGGCAGGCCGTGGGGCCGCCTTAAAAACACGGATGGCGGCCTCGCCATGCTTTATGGCGGCATCGACAGCAAAGAAGTCACCGAGCGCGCCACCGACCCCAGCGGCGCGATGGGGGCCATCATGCGCACGATGAGCAACGACATCGCCTGCAAGAACACCGCGCTCGATTTCACCCGCCCCGCCGCCGAACGCCTGTTTTTCGGCCAAGTGGAGCCCGACACACTGCCCGGCACTGTTGAATCCGATGCGCGGATCAAATCGACCATCGCGCATTTGCACGAGCGCGTGCTCGGCCGCTCCGACGCGGTCGATTCGGATGAAGTCAGCCGCACGCACGCCCTTTTTACCGGCATTTTGACCGACGCCGCCATGTCCCGCCGCGAGCCGCAGGAGAGCTACTACTGCCGCCCCGACCCGGAGCGCACGCCGATCCCTGACCCGCACTACACCATCCGCGCCTGGCGCGGCGTGATGACCTACCTGCTGCGGCGGTTGGAGTTTCTTTATGAATGACACACCATGAGACGCAACTTTCTCAAACTCTGCTCGCTCGCCGGACTCGGCGTCGCCGTGCCGCGCACCTTGCGCGCCGCTGACAAGGAGACGCCGCCTTACGAAGGGCCGTATTACGTCGTCTTCAATGCCTCCGGCGGCTGGGACACGACCTATCTGATGGACCCGAAGGGCATCAACGAGATCAACCGCCTCTATAAAGAGGGCGACATCCTCACGCACGGCGCGCACAAGTTTGCGCCCACCGGGAAAACCAAGGACGGCGGCATGAGCAACGAGGACTTCTATGCCGAGTTCGGCACGGAGCTGCTCGTGGTGAACGGGCTCGACTACTCCGTGAACAATCACAGCCCCGGCGCGCGCTACATGGCCACCGGGAAGCTCGACAGCCTCGCGTATCCGACCTTCGCGGCGCTCGTCGCCGCGTGCAAAGGCCCGCAGTACCCGCTGGCCTATCTCACCTTCGGCAATTACTCGAACACCGGCAATCTCGTCGCGATGTCGCGTGTGCCGTATCTGCCTTCGTTGAAAAAAGTAGCGCTGGCAGACCATGTGGAGGGCAATGAACGCTCGCCCTATCACGAAGGCTTCGTCATGGACCGCATCGAGCAGGCGCTGGCGAGGCAGCATCAGGCCGCAGACTCGCAACCACGCCTCCCGCGCCTGGAACGCGCCGAAAACATGCTCTACGCCGCGCAGGTGAGTTCGAAGGCGCTTCAACGTGTCGTGCCGCACATTCCGGCCTCGAGTCCGAAGGAGCGCATGTCGCAGCAGGCCGAGATCGCGCTCGCATCCTTCAAAGCGGGCGTGTGCGTGAGCGCCAACCTCACCATCGGCCAGTTCGACAGCCACGCGAACAACGATCGCGACCAGATGAAGCTCATCCCCGAATTTCTCGCCGGCATCGCCTACTTCATCAGACGCGCCGAGGAGCTCAAGATTCGCGAGAAGCTCGTCGTCATCATCCAGAGCGAGATGGGCCGCACTCCCGACTACAACAAGGGCAACGGCAAGGACCACTGGAGCATCGGCAGCGCGCTTTTTCTCGGTCCGGGCATCAAGGGCAACCGCGTCATTGGTGCCACGGACGAAAAGCAGATGTGCAAAACCATCAGCGCCCAGAACCTCGCGCTCGATGAAAAAGGCATCCGCATGCGTCCCGAGCACATCCACGAGGCCCTGCGCCAGCTCGCAGGCATCGACCAGCACGCGCTGGCGAAAAAATTCCCGCTTGGCGTCAAGCCCGGCGAGCTGTTGAAGGGGCTTTGGGGCTAAACCCTCACTCCACCGCCACCTTCACGACGACTTTGAACACCTGCTCCGGTTTCTCCCACTCAATGCACGGCGCATGGGCATCCTGCGGCCACAAGATGGCGAAATGACCTGCGCTGACGTGCAGCGGCGTGAAATCCGGCGTCAGCTTCCACAGCGCCGCTTCCTTTTCCTCGGAGTAAGCCATCGTCTCCTCCTGCATCGACGCCAGCGGTGCCCACAAGATGGTTTCACGACCACTAAAGATGAACTGCACGTCGATGTATTTGCGATGTGCCTCAAACTTCGCCTTCTCCAACGGCTTCGTCTCGTAGGTTTGCACCAGCGCGAAGCAGTGGTCGCCATCGAGATCATGCCGTCCGAGTGCCTGCGTGCCGTCCACCGTGCGGAGAAAGGCAAAGGCCTTCGCGAAACGGGAGTTCAGCGATTCGTAGCGGACGTAGTTGTCGAGCGTGTCGAGGATCATGCTTGTTTGTGGCGCAGGTCACTTGCCACTTCAAGCCACAAGCTCTTTGATCACATGCCCATGCACATCCGTCAGTCGGCGGTCGATGCCGTTGTGGCGAACGGTGAGTTTTTCGTGATTGATGCCGAGCAGATGCATCATGGTGGCGTGGATGTCGTAGCAGGTCGTCGCATTGGCACGGTCGAGCGGCTTGTAGCCCCATTGATCGCTCTCCCCGGCGGTGACGCCACCCTGGATGCCACCGCCGCAGAGCCAGTTGGTGAAGACGTAGGGGTTGTGATCGCGGCCTTTGCCGCCCTGCGTGCTGGGCATGCGGCCGAACTCGGTGGTCCAGAGAATGATCGTGTCGTCGAGCATGCCGCGCTGTTTCAAATCCAGGATCAGCGCTGAAACGGCCTTCGCCATGCCCCAGGCCAGCGGACCGTGGTCGCGCTCGACGTCTTCATGGCTGTCCCAGTTTCGGCGTGGGAAGCCGTTGTCGTTGCCGCTCCAGATTTGCACGAAGCGCACGCCCCGTTCAAGCAAGCGACGTGCGGCAAGGCACTTGCGGCCCATGTAATCGGCCTCCTCCTCGGGATTGATCTCCGTGGGCCACACTTTGCGATGTTCCTGGATGCCGTACATCGTTTTCATTGCTTCGGACTCCTTGCTGATGTCCAAAGCCTCCGGCGCGGCGAGCTGCATCTTCGCCGCGAGTTCGTAGCTCTTGATGCGCGAGTCGAGACGCGAGTCTTCCTCGCGCTGCTGCATGTGTTGGCGATTCAATTGCTCCAGCAACGCAAAACCCTCACGATCTGACTTCGCGCTGATGTAGCGCCCCGACTTGTGCGGAAACAGATCACTGATCGGTGTTTCCGCGCCGGGATAAATGATCGTCCCAGCATGCTGGGATGGCAAAAAGGCGCTGTCCCAATTCTTCGGGCCATTGGAGGCAAAGCCGCGATGATCCGGCAGCACGACGAAGGTTGGCAGATTATCGCTCAATGAGCCGAGCGCATAGCTCACCCAGCAGCCCATGCCTGGAAAGCCCGGCAGATTGAAGCCCGTGGCCTGCAGCAGCGTGCCCTGCGAATGCACACCGGTCTTGCCGACCATGTTGTGCACGAAGGCCATGTCATCCGCACATGCACCGAGCGGTGCGACGGCCTCACTCAGCATCCTGCCGCTCTGGCCGTAGGGTTTGAAGTCCCACACGGGCTTTTTCCACGGTCCGAGTCCGTTTTGAAAGGCCTCCACCGCCTCGCCAAAGTTCGACTCCTCGCCGTGATGCTTGATGAGCGCCGGTTTGAAGTCGAAAAGGTCAAGATGGCTCGCCGCGCCGCCCATGAAGAGCTGCACAACGCGCTTCGCCTTGGGCGCGACGACTTGCGAGCGATGCGATGTCTCACCCGCTTGCAGCGAGGCAAAGGCGAGCGCGCCGAAGCCTTGTCCGGTGGTCTGAAGAAGCTGGCGGCGGGTGAGCATGGCGAAGTGTGTGTGATCAATACGCAGCCGACGAGTTCGTCTTTGTCACGCAAACGCGGCTCACCTCACCAGCATCCACGGCAGCCAATACGCCTGCGCCATCACGAGCAGGCCCATGAGCAAAGCCAGCGCGACACTGTGCCAGAAGACGCTGCGTAGCACAGTGCCCGCGTCGGGGCTGTCGGGATGACCGCCCGTCGCCACCGCAGCGACCACGATGCTCTGCGCGTCGATCATCTTGCCCATCACGCCGCCGGAGCTGTTTGAGGCCGCCATGTGGATCGGCGAGAGATGCAGTTGGTTCGCGGTGACTTGCTGGAGGTTGCCAAAGAGTACGTTCGATGACGTGTCGCTGCCCGTGAGCGCCACGCCCAGCCAGCCGATGATCGGCGAGAAAAACGGGAACAACACGCCCGTGCCCGCCATCATAAGGCCCATCGTGGTGTCCGTGCCGCTGTAGCGCGTCACATAGCCGAGCGCGAGCATGAGCGAGATCGTCAGCAACGGCACGCGCAGCTTCCAAATCGTCACGCCATACAATTTGAGCAGTCGTTTGGGTGAAAGGCCGAGGCAAAGTCCCGCCGCCATGCCTGCGAGCATCGCCGCCGTGCCGGTGGCCGAGAGCGCGTTGAATTTGAACACCGCTTTCTCCACTTCTGCGTGCATCACCACCGGCGGCACGCGCTCCACCATCTTGTGCAGCATCGGCACTTCGATCTCGCGGTTGAAAACACCGTTCAAGCCCGCCTTCACCGCAGGCATGCCCCAGCAGAACACAAAGGCTGTCAGAAACACCCACGGCAGCCATGCCTTCCACGGCGAAGCTTCGCGCACTTCTGCCGCAACAGGTTTTTCGACGGCATCCTTCGGCTTCCACACCTTCATGAACAGCACGAGCACCGCCATAGCCACCACCGCGCTGACGATGTCCACCAGCCACGGTCCGTGGTAGTTGCTCATCACGAACTGCATCACGCCAAAGCTCGCACCTGTCACGAAACACGCCGGCCACACGCCCATCATGCCGCGCACGCCGACTTGCGCCGCCACCAGCCAGAACGGCACGATCAGTGAGAAGACCGGCAACTGCCGGCCGACCATCGCGCTAAGCGACATGAGATCGAGCCCCGTGATGTCCGCCAAGGTCGTCAACGGCGTGCCGAGCGAGCCAAACGCCACTGGCGCCGTGTTGCCAATCAGCGCCAGCTTCGCTGCTTCGAGCGGTTTGAAGCCAAGACCGATCATGAGAGCCCCCGTGATCGCCACCGGCGCTCCAAAGCCCGCTGCCCCTTCGATGAAAGCACCGAAGGCGAATGCGATCAGCAGCGCTTGAATGCGTCGGTCGCTTGAAACACTCGCGATCTGTCGTTGCAGCACGGCGAACTGCCCCGTCTCCACGCTCAGGTTGTAAACGAACATTGCATTCAGCACGATCCACCCGATGGGAAACAGCCCAAACACCGCACCGTTCACCGCCGCCATGCCCGCCATCGTCACTGGCATGTGATACACTAACACCGCGATCAAAAGCGCCGCGATGAGTCCTGCCAGCGCCGCGATCTGTGCCCGCACATGCCAGAATGCCAGCAGTCCCAGCAGCACCACCACCGGCACCGCCGCCACGAAAGAGGAGAGCATCAGATTGCCGAGCGGATCGTAGTTTTGGGACCAGGTCATGGTAGAGGTTGTGGTTTCGGCGGTGGTTTGCCCGATTTTACGAAGTCCCATCCCCATGCCAGAACAAACAGATGAAACAAGATCAGAATGGATGTGCCCCACCAAGTGGTGCAGTCGATCCTGAAACCGTCAATGACGAGCGAAGGGCCGGTGATCCACGGTGCGCTAACAGATACTGGTCCCGTCAGAAACCAGTGAATCACAATCCCAAGCAGCCCGAGCGCGCTGAACACGATGAGCAGCCAGCCAAAGCAGAGCTTTAAAAATCGGATAAGCGTTTTGGTTCGGGTTATCATGATGATTGACGCGAGGTTAGTTTTATCGCATCACGCAAAATTTGCATCGTGTGCCGCACCTCGATGTTCGAGCCGAGCTTCTTCAAATGCAGCCGCAACTGCGTCAGGCAACCGATGTTGCCTGATGCGATGACTTCCGCGCCCGTCGCCACCACAGCGCGCGCTTTCTGCTCGCCAAGTGATGCGGCGATCTCAGGCTGATCCATGTTGTAGCTGCCCGCGCTGCCGCAGCAGAGATGCGCATCGGCGATTTCCAGTAGTTCGAGCCCGGGAATGGCGCGCAGCAGATCGCGTGGTTGACGACGCACGTTTTGGGCGTTCGCGAGGTGGCAAGCGTCGTGGTAGGCTACTTTGAGCTTTGTTTCACGCAAAGGTTCGCGCAGGCCGAGCTTTGCCAAAAAAACACTCACATCCATGACGCGATGACGGAAACTCTCCGCGCGTGCTTCATCCGAAGTTCCGCGCAAAACGAGATGATACTCGTGCATTGCCGAACCGCAGCCTGCAGCGTTGGTCAGAATCGCATCCACATCGTCAGGAAATGCATTCAGGTTCTGCCGTGCAAATTTTTGCGCTGCTGCGAGATCGCCCGTGTGCCAGGCGAGACCACCGCAGCATCCCTGCTGCTGTGGGATGACAACTTCGATGCCATTGCACGTCAGCACCTCGATCGTAGCGGTGTTGATGTCAGGATCGAGCACCCGTTGCGCACAACCGAGCAGCAAGGCCACACGCGCGCGCCGTTCACCCTTCGCTGGATTCAAGGCAGGCCACGATTGTGCTGGCGGAATTTGATCTGGCACGAGTTCGAGCATCGGACGCCATTTTTTCGGCATCACCGCTTTGCCGATTCGCCCCAGCATTGTCGCCAATCGAAACCGTGATGGATACGGAATCGTCTGCGCCGCCAAGAACCGCCTCAAGCGCTCGCCCGGCGAACGCTTCATCTGTTTCTGGGCCACCACACGAAACGGGCTGATCAAATCGCGATACGGCACGCCACTCGGGCAGGCCGGTTCACAGGCGAGGCAGCCGAGGCAGCGATCCACATGCGGTTGCGCTGCCTCAAAGCTCATCTTGCCTTCAAGAACCTCCTTCATCAGCACGATGCGCCCTCGCGGCGTGTCCATCTCCTGCCCGAGTTCGTGATAGGTCGGACATGCGGCGAGGCAGAAGCCGCAATGCACGCATGCTGACACCGCGTTCGCCATAGGGGCACCCAGCGGGCCGAATTTTTCGGTTGGAATCGCGTGGAGCATCAGTCGTCGAGAGTTGGTAAACGATTCTGCGGATCAAGCGCCTGCTTTACGGCACCCTCAATGGCAAAACGCGACCTGCCGCCGATCCAGAGCGGGAATTCGCCACGCAGTGTCATGCCGCGAGTCGGTGGCGTGTGGGAGAAAGCCACATTGCCGCAGCAGCTTACATGCGCGGCTTTGAAATCGGTAATTTGATCCGGCGTGAGGTCCGTTTTGAAGTTCCAGCGAGTTTCGCGGATCTCGTTCCAGATTGCGTTGTCGATGATTTCGCCGCCGATCTCCTTCGCGAGCACTTCGAGGGCTTTTCCGGGTCCGGCGAGCCGCACGAGCATCTTTTCCCCGCCGGGCAAAACATCGAGTGCATCGGCCTCGAAGCGTGAATTCGCAATGCGCGCCATCCTTTCGGCCTCAAACGGCATCTGGAGCGTCAGCGTCGATTCACGGCGCGGAAACACCTTGAAGGTCACTTCACCGATCACACCGAATCTTCCGAGGCTGCCGACCAGAAACTTCGGCACATCAAATCCAGCCGCGTTTTTCACCACCTTGCCGCCGAGGCGCAGCAAGCGGCCCATGCCATCGACAAAGCGCACACCGAGAATGAAATCCCGCACGCCGCCGTAGCGGAAGCGCCCCGGTCCGCTCAAGCCGCTCGCCACCACACCACCAAGGGTGCTGCCTGCTTCAACGAGCATCGGATCGAAGGGCAGATACTGTCCCTTCTCCGCCAGCGCAGCGATGATGTTTTTCACCGGCGTGCCCGCGAGAGCGGTGAAGGTGAACTCGCTGGGCTCATACTCCGTGATGCCGCTCAACTGACGCGTGGAAATCTTCACCGCCTCGACCGCCGACAAACGCGGCTTCGTCTCCGCGCCCACGGCGATCACGCGCGGTGCGGAGAGCACGGCGTCGCGGAGTTCGGGGAGTGACGAGGGGGTAATCATTCGCGTGATATGAGTCCCGCTTTCTCCAGCGGATGAAGACCAACATGCGACAAAGCGGGTGCTTCCTTGCCGGGGAACATCTTGCCAGGATTGGCGATGCCGAGGGGATCGAAGGCGGCGCGCAGGCGCTGCATGCAGTCGATCTCGTCGGCGGTGAACATGTCGGGCAGGCACTCGCGTTTCTCGACGCCGATGCCGTGTTCGCCGGTGATGGAGCCGCCCATCTCGACGCACATCTTCAAGATGCGGCCAGCGAGTGATTCAGCGCGATGCAATGCGCCTTCCTCGCGGCCATCGAAGAGGATGAGCGGATGCAGATTGCCATCACCCGCGTGGAAGACGTTCGCGACGCGGATGTTTGACTCACGCGCCATTTCGGCGATGCGGCGCAAGGCTTCACCGAGCTTCCGACGCGGCACGACGCCATCCTGCACGATGAAATCGGGCGACAGGCGGCCCACAGCACTGAAGGCGCTTTTGCGACCTTTCCAGATGGCGAAACGCTCCTCCGCATCGCGTGCAGGACGCATTTCGACGGGCGCACTCGCCGCGAGGATGGCATCGAGCCGTTCACGTTCGATGGCGACGACTTCGCGCGGGCCTTCGAGTTCGACGATGAGCACCGCTTCGCATCCGGGCGGATATTCGGCATGAACCGCAGCGACTGCGGCCTCCAGCGCGAGCGCATCCATGATCTCGATGGCTCCAGGCAGCAATCCGCTGGCGATCACGGCGGAAACGGCATCACCGGCTTGTTCGAGCGTGCGATAGCCCGCGAGCACCGTGTGGAAGCATTCGGCCTTCGGCAAAAGCTGGAGCGTGATCTCCAATGCGATGCCGAACAGACCTTCGTTGCCGGTGAACAGGCCGCACCAGTCCGGTCCGAGCCGTTCGCGACTGCCGCCGCCCCATTCGACGACCTCGCCCGTGCCTAGCACGGCCTTGATGCCGAGAATGTGGTTCGCCGTCATGCCGTATTTGAGGCAATGCGCGCCGCCGGAGTTGAAGGCGACGTTTCCACCGATGGTGCAGATGCTTTGCGACGATGGATCAGGCGCGTAGTGCAGACCAAACGGTGCCGCAGCCGTCGTGACCTGCGTGTTGATCACGCCCGGCTCCACGACGGCGATGCGCTGCTGCGGATTGAGCTTCAGAATACGATTGAGGCGATTCAAAGCGATGACGATGCCTTCCGCGATGGGCAGTGATCCGCCAGACAAACTCGTGCCGCTGCCGCGTGCCACAAACGGGAGTTTCAACTCATGACACAGCCGCACGATGGCGATGACTTCGTCCGCCGTCTCAGGCACGACGACGGCGAGAGGCCGCGTGCGGAAGGCGGTGAGGCCATCACTTTCGTAAGCAGCGAGTTCCACCGGACGCATGAGGATGCGATCCGGCGGAAGGATGGCAGCGAAGCGGTCGAGAGGAGAGCGGACACTCCGGCCCGCTGCTTCGGAACTGCGGACAGGAGTGTCCGCTCTCCCCTCATGAACCGCAGATAACATGGCGGAGATTATTTGAGCACGTTCTTCAACGCCGTGAGCACGAGATCGACATTCCTTACCGTCGAGCCGTGGCCCATGAGGCCGATGCGCCATGCCTTGCCGGCCATGACGCCGAGTCCGGCGCCGATTTCGATGCCGTATTCTTCGAGCAGGCGTTTGCGCGTGCCTGCATCGTCGGCGCCGGCAGGGATGTGGATGCAGTTGAGCGTGTGGAGCGAATGCTTGGGCACATAGCTGATGCCCATCGCCTCCAATCCGGCACGCAGGCGCTGATGCATTTGCGCATGGCGGGCGATGCGGGCGTCGAGACCTTCCTCCAGCACGATGGCGAGCGCCTCACGCAGGGCGTAGGTCATGTTGATCGGCGCGGTGTGGTGATACACGCGGCCGCCACCGCCACCGAGGTAATATTTGCGCAGCATCGAGACATCGAGATACCACGACTGCACTTTCGTTTTGCGTGCGTCCATGACGGCGAGCGCACGCTCACCAAAGCTGACGGGTGCGAGGCCGGGCGGACAGCTCAGGCACTTCTGCGTGCCGCTGTAGATGGCGTCGATGCCCCACTCATCCACCTTCAATTCGTGACCGCCGAGGCTGGTGACGGCATCGACGACCAGCAGCGCGCCTTTGCCATGCACGATGTCAGCGAGTCCTTCGAGCGGTTGTAGCGCGCCCGTGCTGGTCTCGGCATGAACGATGCCGACGAGTTTGGATTTTGGATGCTGATCGAGCGCGGCGGCAATTTGATCGAACTGTATGACATCGCCCCACGCGGCCTCGACGGCATGTACGGTGGCACCGCAGCGTTCCATGACATCCTTCATGCGGCCACCGAACACGCCGTTCACGCAGACGATCACTTCATCACCAGGTTCGATGAGATTGACGGCAATGCATTCCATCCCGGCCATGCCGGTGCCGCTGACGGGAAAGGTGAGCGCATTCTTCGTCTGAAACACCTGCCGCAGCATCTCGCAGACCTCGTCCATGATGGCGACATACTGTGGGTCGAGGTGGCCAAGCGTGGGCGCACCGAGGGCGCGCAACACACGTGCAGGAACAGGACTGGGGCCGGGGCCGAGGAGGATGCGTTCAGCGGGGAATTGAGTGTTCATGGTCAGGGGCGTGAGTATGGGCAACGGCCCCGTAGCTTGTCCACTGACTTCTTGGGTCGCGCGGCTGCACTTCGACAGTGCGTTCGATGCGCGATAGGCATTTGGGAAGAATGGTGATGCACTTGCGTTGAGTGCGAATGAGGATCCTTGCTTCCATGATTCGCGGCGGTGTTGCGTTTGCCCTCGTCAGTGTGGCGGCATTCGCGGTGTGGGCGCTGGGCGAAAAGTGGTTTTACAGCCACGGGCTCAGCGAGCTGGTCATGTATGGCGGCTGCTGCGTTGTGTTTGTGCTGCTCTCAGGCCTGGTACTGCGGCCCATGCTCGGATGGCCCGGCACGCTGTTGCGGTTCTATGGCTTTTTCCTCTCCGCCTTTCTGGCTTACGCCAGTGCATGGTGCGCAGGCTGGTTTGGGCTTGGTCCGGGTCTTGGTGAGTGGCTCGGGTCGTTCGTGGGCTGCCTGGCCTTCACCCTGGTGATGGCGGCGACACTGCGTGGCTGGTGTGCGGTGGTGCCATCGACTTTGGTGATGTTTGCGACGCACTCAGCAGGCTACTTTAGCGGAGCGCACATTTGTTACACCTCGCTGCACTCAGTGGGCAGCGAACTGACCTGGGGTCTGCTCTATGGCCTGGGATTCGGCGCAGGCATCGGTTATGCGTTCGCAATGATGCACCAGTCATGAAAATCCAAAACCTCGTGACACACGCGACAGCTTGGGCGGCTTTCCTTTGCTACGTCGTCGCCCTCGTGCTGCGCCTCAGGACGGATGACCCGTTGGCAGGTCAAAGCCGCGTGTGGTGGACGGCCGGATGCCTCATGCTGTTCGTGCATGTGGCATGCGCGTTCCATTTCGTGCATCACTGGAGCCATCGCGAGGCTTACGAGGCAACCGCACAGCAAACAGCGGCGCTCACTGGCCTGGCTTCAGGCAGCGGTGTGTTCGTGAACTACGCGGTGCTGGCAGTGTGGTTGTGCGATGTCTGCTGGTGGTGGTGGGCGCCGTCGCATCACGAGTCCAAAGCGCGCAAGACCCAGTGGCTGCTGCATGGCTTCCTCGCCTTCGTCTGGTTCAATGCCACCGTCATCTTTGGCCATGGTGTGATCCGCTGGCTGGGATCAGCAGCGTGGGTGTTGCTGGTCATCTTGTGCTGGCGACGCCACGGCGCCCGGTTTCTCCAAGCAACATCACGACGGTTCAGTCCACGAAACTGAACTCGTTCAGATTCAAAATCACCCGGCAGGCATTTTCGAGGCCTTCGCGTTTGGCGTAGTCGATGAGCGGCGTGAGTTCGTCATTCGTCGGTGAGCGTGAGAGCGCGAGGACAAACGCGCGCTGTGTTTGCGCTTCGAGTCCACTGGCTTCTTTCGTCACACGAGCCGCGAAATGCTTCGCCATGGCCACGGTGAGGCCGTTGTTCATCATGGCCAGCGCTTGCAGCGGGCTGAGGGATTCGTTGCGCTTGTCCACGCGCATGGACGGATCGGCGCAGTCGAGAACGGTCATGAAGGGCTGCTGCTGGCTGCGCACGATGAAGCGGTAGATGCTGCGACGCCATGATTTTGGATCTTCGGGGTCGTGCAGATGGTATTCGTAGTGCGGGCTGTGCTGCGGCTTGTCGATGATGAAGTCCTGGAAGCTCGGGCCGCCCATGGTGAAGTCCATTTTGCCGCTCACGGCGAGGATGCTGTCGCGAATGGACTCCGCGTCGAGCTTGCGGCGGTTTTGATGGGAGAGCCACATGTTCGCGGCGTCAGACTTTTCCGACAGGTCGGATGCGTCGGACGCTTGGCGATAAACCTCCGACATGACGATTAGCCTGTGCAGCTTCTTCAAACTGCCTCCGAAATCATCACGGAAAGTCACCGCCAGCCAGTCGAGCAATTCAGGATGGCTCGGTTTGCCGCCCATGCGGCCGAAGTCGTTCGCGGTATCGACCAAGCCGCGACCGAAATGATGCTGCCACACGCGGTTCACGATGCTGCGCCAAGCCAGCGCGTTGTTTTTGTCGGTAATCCACTTCGCCAAAGCAGCACGGCGGTCGGATTCATGATCCCCGGCCACCTTGAACGGCACTTGAAGCAGTTCGCTCAGCGCTTTCACCGTGCCAGCGCTGACTTCCTGCGCGGGTTGCTTCATGTCTCCTCGTTTGAGGACGTTGATCGTGCGCGGGATGCCGTGCGTGCCTTTGAAGGCACCGCTGCCGTAGTGGACGGCTCCGGCATAAATTTTCTGCGGCGCGGGCAGTTGAGGCAGGGCATCGCGCTGCTTGCGTGCATCACGGAGCTTCTTTTTCGTGGCTTCATCAGCCTGCGCGAGCATGAGGACATCGCGTTCGCGGATGAGCTTCAATTTGTCTTCCTCGGTGCGGCTTTCGGGTGCGATGCCATCGGTGAGGTTGGCTTTTCGCCAGCGCGGCGCGGCTTCGATGCTGTCGAGAGATGTCACGGGGCGGTTGACCGCAAGGTTGGGGCCGGTTTTGCTGTCATAGACCTCCATTTCGGCCAGCGCGAAGATGTAGTCGTTCATGCGCGGCGCGAGCTTCACGGCGGTGACGCGCACAAAGCGGCCCGTCACGCCATCATCGCCCGCCGTGCCGCTTTCGAAGGGCTTGAGGCCGGGATTCACGAAATCATTCATGAAGGTGGCGTCATGCTTTCGCCACACCAGCGTGACGCCGGCCTTGAAGGTGGGATCGTCGCTGACCTCAATCTTGAAGCGCACGGGAAAGCCGAAACCGCCGCCGATTTTGCCATAGTCGTCGTAGCAGGGCTTCAGCACGATGCGCTCGACCTGCACGCTCTTGCCGAGATCGACCTGCACCCACTTCACGGCATCTTGCGTGGGCGAAATGGCGCTGTGATAGCCGAAGTCAGGTTTCGCATTCGGATTCGCGCCTTTTTCAGCGGCACCGTCGATGCGCTTGCTGAGCGCTACGTAGGCTTCACCGGCTTTTTTCTTCAAAGGCTCCTCCAGCGCGGCGATCACGTCGGTGAGCTGCTTCTTCTGCTTTTGAAGCGCGGCGAACTTCTGCATCGATGCGTCGTCGGGATAATAATCCACGTCCGTGCGGTCGATGCCCGCGAACACGGCCTGAAGCGAGTAGTAGTCCTCCTGCGAGATGGGATCAAACTTGTGATAATGGCACTGCGCACACTGCACGGTGAGGCTGCAAAAGGTGCCGACTGCGTTCTGCACCATGTCATCGCGATCGAGATGGCGGGCGATCTTGCCATCGAGCTTCGTCTCTGGCACCTCCGCGTGCCCGATGTAGTCCCAAGGTCCCGCAGCGATGAACCCGAGCGCTGTGATGCCATCCGTGGTGCCGGGCTAGAGCGCCTCTCCGGCGA
>CAMCWM010000081.1 GCA_945882215.1 Akkermansia muciniphila
CCCATGCGAGAGGTGGCCGTCCGGCAGGCGCAGCAGATCATACTCGATGCGCTGCATTTGCAGGATCATGTCTTCCGCCACGGAAGGCACGCCCAGCATCGTGGCCGCGAGCAGCATCGACTGCGCGTAGATCGCGGTGTCCACCGTGCTGTATTCGGTGTTGGGGTGGATATGGTAACCGCCTTCATGACGGTGAACGAAGTGCGGCAGCAGGCCGCGCGCGGTTTTGAGTTTTTTCACCGCCTCATGCGTCTGCATCAGCACCCAGCGGGCGTAATCGGGCGTCACCACGCCGAGCGTCTCCTGCGAGGCGGCGGCGGAAGCCAGCACATACATGCCGGTGGCGGAGACGGACTCAAACGCGCCTTCCTCGATGTGCGCGCGGTCGCGCACGAAGCCGGTCTCGATGGAATAGCTGCGCGCGATCTTCGCATACGAGGCGAGGAACGCATACGCGTCCCAGGACATCTGTGGCATCTCGACGCCAAGAAAGAGGCCGGAGACTTTCACCTCGGAGCCGGGTTCCGCCGTCCAGATGAGGGTCTTGCCATCACGCACCGCCTCCGGCGCGACGGGATGCACGAACATGCGGTACTGCGGCTCGCTCAACTCGATCATCTGCGTCCAGCGAAGCTCCTGCGTGGGCGATTTGATCTCCAGCTTGATCTTGCCGCGTCCGGCGGCCTGAATCATCACCGCGCTCACCCGCGGCTGATGTTTGACCGTGATCGGCTCAGGGTAGGCGCGGGTGAAGTCCATCACGCGCTTCTCGTTGCGGAGCTGCCCGGCCAGGCTGTGCCACATGCCCGCCCACCCGTCCGGCTGCTGGCCGAGATGCGCGACGATTTCATCCGTGAGCCAGTCCAGCTCATGCTCCGCCGGGCCGTGAAAGCCGAAATCACTGCCGAGATGGGTGTAGGAGGTGAACGAGTTCAGCCTTTTCGTGCCGGCCTTCACCTGCTGCGTCTCATCGCGATGGATGAAATACTCCTGCACCGGCTGCCACACGAGGCGGGTGCCGGGCTGCGCCATCACCTGTGTGCCAAGCATGACAGTGACGGCCCCTATGGTTGGAAGGAGACGCATCAAGCACCTACGTTACGGGCAAGAGCGATTCTGCGCCACATTTAGAAGCCCCTAAGCCGTGCTTCAGCGCTCGTCGATCGGCACAACCTGCTGACCATAGGGTTTCCCGACGTATTCACTCAGCGGACGGAACAGGCGGTTTTCGCTCCACTGCTCCAGGACATGGGCGGTCCAGCCGCTCATGCGGGCGATGGCGAAGATCGGCGTGAACAGATCGGTCGGGATGTCGAGGCTGTAGTAAACCGTGGCGCTGTAGAAATCGACATTCGCGTTCAGGTTCTTCCGCTCACGCATGATCGTGGCGATGCGTTCGGACATCTGAATCCACTTCGCCTCGCCGAGCTGCTCGGTGAGCTTGACGGCCATCTCTCGAAGGTGCGGAGCACGCGGATCGAGCACCTTGTAAACACGATGGCCGATGCCCATGATCTTCTTCTTCTGCGCCAGGGCGTCCTCGACCCAGGCGTCCACCTTGTCGAGGCTGCCGATTTCCTGAAGCATGTGGATGACTCCTTCATTGGCGCCTCCGTGAAGCGGTCCCTTCAGGGCGCCGATGGCGGCGGAGATGGCGGAGTACATGTCGCTGAGAGTGGATGCGACGACGCGGGCGGTGAAAGTGGAGGCGTTGAAGCCGTGCTCGGCGTGCAAGATGTAAGCGATGTCGAGGGTCTTCTCGGCCTCCTTGCTCGGCACCTCGCCGTTCATGAGATACAGGAAGTGCGCGGCCTCGCTGAGATCCTTGCGCACTGGAGGAAGATCGAGGCCCTGACGCGCACGATGGAAGTAGGCGGCGATGACGCCGATCTGCGAGGTCAGGCGGATGGCGGTGGCAAGGTTTTCACTCACATCAATGTCGTGGCGCTTCAAATCGTAGCAGCCGAGCATCGAAACCGCCGTGCGCATGATGTCGATGGGCCGCGCGGTCTTGGGGGCATGCTTGAGGAAGTCGATCACACCCTGAGGCAGCTCACGCTCGGCCCGCAAAGCCGTGGTCAGTTTTTCCAGTTCGGCGCGGTTCGGCAGCTTGTTGTAGTAAAGCAGGTGGACGACTTCCTCGTAGCTGACTTTGACGAGTTCGTTGATGTCGTAACCGCAGTAGAACAGCACGCCCTCCGCTCCCTTCACCTCGCCGAGGCGGGTTTCAGCAGCAACGATTCCTTCAAGACCTTTGGAGACGACAGACATGGCGGTGGGGGCGTGGGTTTGGGTGTTTCAGAGCAGATAGCGTGCACAAACTACGGCTCAACCAAAGAGTCAGTTACAGGCAAAGAAATCTTCCTCCGGGAGGTCCGGCTTTCCCTGAGGAAAGGAGGCTCTTTCGGCTTGTGAAACGGTCATCACTGGCCTAGCTCGAAGCATGGCCGAGCCTTTCCGTCTTCTCTTTGTCTGCCTGGGCAACATCTGCCGTTCTCCTGCGGCGGAAGGCGTCATGCGTGCCTTGGTCGAGTCTGAAGGTCTGGCGGATCGTGTCACCATCCGCTCCGCCGGCACCGGCGGCTGGCATGCGGGCAAACTGCCAGACCAGCGGATGCGCAGCGCCGCGCAAAATCGGGGCTACAATCTCAGCAGCCGCGCCCGGCAGGTGAGCGAGAATGACCTGCGCGAGCACCACCTCGTGCTCGTCATGGATCAGCAGAACCTGCGCGATGTGCGGTCCTATGACTACGAGTCACAATTTGCCTCCAAAATCCGCCTGTTCTGCGAATTTTGCACCGATCATCAGGAACGCGAAGTCCCCGATCCCTACTATGGCGGCGAGCAGGGTTTCGAAGACGTGCTCAATCTGCTCGAAGACGGCTGTCGTGGCGTTTTGTGCCACATCCGCTCAAGCCTCGCGTAAAATCGCCTCGGCCACGCGCATGCCGTCCGCGGCGGCGGAAATGATGCCACCAGCATAGCCCGCGCCTTCACCGGCTGGATAAAAATGCCGCACACTGATGCATTCGAGTGTTTGCGGATCACGCGGAATGCGCGCTGGAGAAGAACTGCGGGTTTCGACACCTGTCAGCACCGCATCTTCGAGCGCAAATCCTGGCAGGCTCTTGTTGATGCGCGGAATCGCCTCTTGAATCGTTTCAATCGTGTATTCGGGCAGACATTCGCGCAGATCGGTCCACACCACGCCCGGCTCGTAAGATGGCAAAACTTTGCCGGGCCCGGTGGAGGCGCGTCCGGCCAAGAAATCGCCCAAAAGCTGCGCGGGAGCGTGATAATTGCCGCCGCCGAGTTCAAACGCACGGCGCTCCAGGCTGCGCTGAAACTCGATGCCGCTCAACACATCGCCCGCAGGCATGTCCTCGGGCCGCACATCCACCATGAAGCCGCTGTTCGCGTTCGCTTCCTCACGCGCATAGCTGCTCATGCCATTCGTCACGACCATGCCCGGCTCTGATGTCGCCGCGACCACGAGACCACCAGGACACATGCAGAAGCTGTAGGCCGCGCGGCCCGTGCCGCAGTGCGCCACGAATTTATAAGGCGCGGAGCCCAGACGGGCGTCTCCGGCCCATTTGCCGTAGAGCGACTTGTCGATCAGCTTCTGCGGATGCTCGATGCGCACGCCGATGGAAAACGGCTTCGCCTCAAACGGCACGCCATGACGATGCAGCATGTGAAACGTGTCACGCGAGCTGTGGCCGATGCCGAAGACGAAACGCGAGCCTTCGATGGTTGCGCCATCCGCCAGCGTCACCGCACGCATCACGCCGTCCTCAATCACCACATCCGCCACTCGTGCGCCGAAACGAACCTCGCCTCCGAGCGCGATGATTTCCTCGCGCACATGCCGCACCACTTTGATGAGCCGGTCTGTGCCGATGTGCGGCCTGCTTTTGATCAAAATGTCCTCCGGTGCCCCTGCGGCGACCATTTCTCGTAGCAGCCACGGGATGCGGTGCTCACGGTCGCGAATCTGCGTGTAGAGCTTGCCATCGGAGAACGTTCCCGCGCCGCCTTCGCCAAACTGCACGTTCGATTCGGCGTTGAAGTCCCAGCCGCGTCGCCAGAAGCCCGTGACATCACGCGCACGATCCCCGGCGGCCTTGCCACGTTCCAACACCAGCGGTTTGAGGCCCGCACGAGCCAGCAGCAGTCCGCAAAACAATCCACACGGCCCGGTGCCGACGATCACGGGTCGTGACGAATCCGAACGCACCGCATTTTGAGCAATCTCGCGATACGTCTCATCCGCAGCGGGCACAATGCGTGGATGTTTGCCGATGCGCTTGAGCACACGGATCTCGTCCTTCACTTCGACAAGCAGCGTGAAGCTGAACTCGACATGGCCGCGCCGCGCATCAATCGCGCGTTGTTTGACATGAATGCCGATCACCTCGTCATCACGCACACCGAGCATTTTCAGCACCGCAGCACGCAGATCATCATCATTATGATCGACGGGGAGAAGAACCTGAGAGAGCTGCAGCATGAGGGCGGGATTTGGCGGCAATGCCCATAACCCGCACGAACGGCATTACAACCCTACTTCGCGTTCTCCGCCTTCTCTGACGGCGGCGTGTGCCAGCCGAAGACCTTGTCGCCCTTGAACAGCGGATGATGTTCCGGCGTCCTGCCGCCGTAATCAGCCACCGCCCCGGCCTTTTCCACCGTACCGACACGGAGGTCCGCATAAACATCCCCTTCATCGTAGAGCACGTGAAGTGGATCATTGGTGCGCAGTTGCACGCCTTTGACGGGTTGAACGATGGTGAACTTCCAGGTGTTGTCGATGTGCTGGATGGAACCAAGCTCACGGTAGATCAACGCCTTCGGCACATTCTTGAGATCATACTGCATCGCCAGATTGGCACGCCAGGGATCATACGCCGGGCTGGCCGGATTGGTGTAATCCCCGGCCCAGAACGTTTGATACGGCGTCGGATCAGGCTGCGCGGCACGGATGGCGGCGGGCGACTGCGTGGCGGGGAACGCATGCCGCACCGGCAGGGGATCGACGCGATCAGCGATCTTGCTTACCAGCGCGAACACATCGCTCACGCGGCCATAGGTGAAGAACTGGTGGGAATCGACCAGTTCCGACGTCGTGACGTGTGTCTTCTTGATGGTGAGGCGATGCTCGTTGGTGCTCGAGAACAGATTGAAGCTCAGCAGGTAGTCGATGTCCTTGTCCAGCACAGGCTCCTTGCGCTCCGTGTCCTTTGTCATCGCAAGAGTTTGCGTGCCAGACTTCGTTTCCTCGGTGGTGAGATTGAACACACGCACCTGACCTCGGCGCAACAAGGTCGTGCTGAGGCTGTCCGCCAGCGCCCGGCCCAGATCCGGCCGCCGCGTGCCATCCACCGTCACATCCTCGGCATAAATCGCCACCTTGGGCCGCTCCGCGCTTTTCACGCTCCAGTCGCCTTCAGCGTAAAGTTGCGTGGAAATGACCGTGCTCATAAGAGCAACCGTGACGAGAGAGATTCGTGGCTGGTGCATGGTCTGTTGGAAGTTCAGTCATGTTAACGGTTCTACAATCGCTTGGGAAGCTAAATCTCCCCCCAAATAACTCGGAGGGCTTCATGGCTTGAGCACACCCTGCTTTGTGAACCACTCGCGGATGAGTTTGAAGACCTCGTCGCGCATCGTCTGGTCGATGGGATGCCCCTGCCCGTCGGCGACGAGGCGGTCATTGATCACTTTGTTGCCATCAAGCACGCGCTTGAGCGCTGCGGACTGCTCCGGACGCACGGTGGTGTCGTTGCTGCCATGCAGCATGAGAAACGGCACGCGAATTTTCGCCGCAGCATCGGTGGAAGGAGCCGCATAGCCCGCTTGCGGCGAAATGCCGCTGCCGGTAATCGCGGCGGCTTTCAACGCGTCCACTTTCGCCGAAGCGAGGCCGATGGTCACGAATCCTCCCATGCTGTGGCCGTAGGCAGCGAGGCGTGTGGAATCGACCTCGGGCAGCGTGCGCAAAAGATCGAGACAGGTGCTCGCACGGCGGATGTTTTCAGCGCTCGCGCCAAACTGCGCGCGATCTCCGCCCTGGCCGGTGTGCGTGTAATTCGGCGCGATGCATACCAGTCCCCATTTCACCATCTCACGCGCCTTCATCATTCCAAAGCTCTGCGCGTTGCCGCCGAGTCCGTGACTGATCAACACCGCCGGAAAAGGCCCTTTGCCCTCCGGCTTCAGCAAGATGCCTTCCATGCTGAAACCGCCATCGCGATAGGTCCAGCGCTCGCCATCAAGTTGGAAGCCGGCCTTGCTCAAAGTGCTTTCACGAACAGGTGGACGCACATCGCGACCTCTGACTCCAGATTCGGCAGTGCTTTCAGAAACACGCGCCTCGATCTCCATAACGCCGTTTTTCAGCCTCTCATCAAAGAACGCGGCAACCATCCCGCCAATGTCCTGACCCGCGAAACCCGGCCCGCCGTGGCCTGCACCGAGGATCGTGTGAAAATGAGCGCTCACTCCGGTCTTCTTGAGCGCTTCAAACAAAAGCTGGCTTTGATTGATCGGCACGGTGGGGTCTCTGTCGCCATGCACGATGAGAAACGGCGGATCATCCTTGCTGACGTAGGTGATCGGGTTCACACGCGCGGCCTTGGCCTTGTTTTCCAGCACCGCTCCGCCAATCAACTTCGCCTCGGGCGCATCCGCAGTGGCATGACGCTCATAACCCGGCGTGGTGACAAACACGGTGAAATCCGTCGGCCCGTAGTAGTCGCACACCGCCTGCACGCGGCTGGATTGATCCAGGTTCGCGCCCACATCGAACTCCTTCACATCCCCGCTCGTGCCGAGCAGCGCCACGAGATGCCCGCCAGCGGAGCTGCCCCACACGCCGAAGCGTTTCGCATCAAGGCCGTATTCCTTCGCATGCGCCCGCAGCCAGCGGATCGCAGCCTTGCAGTCCTCGATCTGCGCCGGAAACACCGCATGGCCGCTCAAACGATAGTTGATGCTCGCCACCGCATAGCCGCGCTCGATGTAACCGCCACGCATTGGCGGACAGCCGTCCTTGCTGCCGTTCTGCCAGCCACCGCCATGCACCCAGATGATCAGCGGCAGCGGGCCGTCCGCTTTCTCGGGCAAATAGAGATCAAGTTTATGCCGTTCGTGTCCGCCTTCGACATAAACCAAGTCGCGATGCGATTTCACGCCCGCAGTCTGGGCAAAGGCGGAAACGACAAAACCAAGAACGATGGCGATGGGCACGAGTCTCATGGCCGAGTGAATGCCCGCAGCACGCGAAAGTTGCGCACACACCTCAAGGTTTCCGCACCACAAAATGATCGTTTGCTTCACAAGTGTCGCTGGCGTTGCCCAAGAAAGTCCGCATAGGAATTAAGTCATCGTCAGTTCAGGCATTCCCCATGAGCATTTCTGCTAACTCCACGCCCACAAGCTCAAGAGCTCACCGCTCCCGCCTGAAGGCGCTGGCCATGTTGTTCAGCTCCACACGCCTGCGGTCGCGGGCGTGGTGGGTGGCGGGGATCTATGCCGTGTTTGCAACGCTGTGGATTTTCTTTTCCGATCAAGCCCTGCACACGCTGATGCCCAACCCGGAGTTGCTGCTCCAAATGAGTGTTTACAAGGGGCTGGGGTTTGTGGCGGTGACTTCGCTGCTGCTGCTGTTCATGATGCGTCGGGCGTTCGGTGTGATCGAGGACGGATATCACTCCCTGAAGGCGCACGAGGTCGAAATCGAACGGCTCAAGCGGCTGTATGCCGCGCTGAGCCAGATCAACCAGTCGATCGTGTGGACACCGAAGCGCGACGAGCTCTTCAAGAAAATCTGCGCGGTGCTGATCGAGCATGGCGGGTTTCGCATGGCCTGGATCGGCTGGCATGATCCGCAAACCTGCCTGCTGGTCCCGGTGGCGGTGTCAGGCGACGAAAACGGCTACCTCCAGAGCATCCAGGTTCATACCGATGACCGGCCTGAGGGCCATGGGCCATCTGGCACGGCGTTTCGTGGTGGGCGGCCCTATATCTGCAACAACCTGTTTCATGACCCCGCCACGCGGCCATGGCAGGGGGAGGCCAGACGCCGCGGCTTCCATGCCTCCGCCGCTTTTCCCATTCGAGTGAAGAGTGAGGTATGCGGCACGCTCAATGTTTATGCGGACGAACCTGGCTTCTTCCAGGACAAGGAGGTCGCGCTTCTGGAAGAAGCAGCGGTCAATATTTCCTTCGCGCTGGACAATCTGGCGCGTGAAGAGGAGCGCCAGCAGGCGGAGCTGGCGTTGCAGAAAAGCGAGCAGCGCTACCGCAGCACGCTGGATAACATTTTGGAGGGCTGCCAGCTCCTCGGCTTTGACTGGCGGTATCTTTATCTCAACCATGCTGCGTCCACCCAGAACCGGCGGCCCAACACGGAACTGTTGGGGAACCGCATGCAGGACATATGGCCGGGCATCGAGCAGTCCAGGGTGTTTGCCATGATCCGCCGCTGCATGGAAGAGCGGCAGCCGTTTCATGAGGAGGCGGAGTTCGTTTTCCCAGATGGACATCGCGGATGGTTCGATGTGCGAGGCCAGCCCGTGCCTGAGGGCGTTTTTATGCTCTCCATCGACATCACCGAGCGTCATGAGGCCGAGACGGCGCTGCGTGAGTTGAATGAAAGCCTGGAACTCAAGGTGACTGAGCGCACGACTGAGTTGCAGGTCGCGCTGGTGCATGCCGAGGCGGCGGACCGGCTTAAATCGGCCTTTTTGGCCACGATGTCCCACGAGCTGCGCACGCCGCTGAATTCCATCATCGGTTTCACCGGCATTTTGCTGCAAGGCCTGGCCGGCGCATTGAATGCAGAACAGTCCAAGCAGCTCGGCATGGTGCGCTCCAGCGCGCGGCATCTGCTGGAACTGATCAACGACGTGCTCGACCTGTCCAAGATCGAGGCGGGCCAGCTTGAAGTGCGCGCCACACCGTTTGACCTGCGGGCCTCGATTGAACGCGTGACCGCCACAGTGAAACCGCTGGCGGAGACCAAGGGGCTGACGCTGGTCGTCGATGCATCCCCGGCACTGAATGAAATGGTGAGTGATCAACGACGCGTGGACCAGATCCTGCTCAACCTGCTGAACAACGCCATCAAGTTCACGGATCGTGGCAGCGTGACGCTCACCGCCGGGCTGGTGCAGGATTTTCAAGCAACGCCTGAGTCGCTGCCACAATCCGCCGTGAGGGTTTGTGTGACGGACACAGGCATTGGCATCAAGCCGGAGGATTTGAGCACGCTGTTCCAGCCCTTTCGCCAGATCGACAGCGGTCTCACCCGCGTGCATGAAGGAACAGGTTTGGGCCTGGCGATCTGCCGCCGCCTCACGAAGCTGCTCGGCGGGGAAATCTCCGTCACGAGTGAATGGTCCAAAGGCAGTGCCTTCACCGTCATCCTGCCGCTGCAACCACCCGTCTGAACCATGAGCCGCACCATCCTGTTGATCGAAGACAACGAGCAGAACCGCTATCTGGCCACGTTCCTGCTGGAAAAGCATGGCCACAAAGTCATCTCCGCCCCGGATGGGATGCGCGGGATAGAACTCGCCCGCACTCTCATGCCTGATCTCATCCTGCTCGACATCCAACTGCCAACAATGGACGGCTACGCCATCGCGCAAGCTTTGCGCGACATCGAAGCGCTGCGTGACACGCCCATCATCGCCGTCACGTCCTACGCCATGGTGGGCGACCGCGAGAAGGCGCTCGCCGCAGGCTGCAATGGCTACATTGAAAAGCCGATCAATCCCGACACCTTCGTGGCAGAAATTGAACGCTTTGCTCCGCCGCAACCCGCCTCCTAAAACTCCATGCCCCGCGTCCTGATCGTCGATGACAAGGAGGAGAACCTCTACTACCTGCAAGTACTGCTCACGGGGAACAACTGTGAAGTCATCACCGCACGCCATGGGGCCGAGGCGCTGGTAAAGGCACGACAGGCTCCGCCTGATGTCGTCATTTCCGACCTGCTGATGCCGGTGATGGACGGCTACACGCTGCTCCGGCACTGGAAAGCTGACGCCGCTCTCAAAAAGAGCCCCTTCATCGTCTATACCGCCACTTACACCGAGGCGGCGGACGAGGAACTGGCGCTGAACCTGGGCGCCGATGCCTTCATCCTCAAGCCTGCGGAGCCAGAGGACTTCCTCGCACGTCTGCATGAGGTTCAGAATCGAGTCTCCGCCGCCGGCCCGGCCCAGCCACGATCCATCGTCGGAGATGAAAAGGCCCTGCTCAAAATTTACAGCCAGACGCTGATCCGCAAGCTGGAGGAGAAGACTCTGCAGTTGGAGGAGGCCAACCGTGCGCTCCAGCAAGACATCGCCGAACGCAAACTTGTGGAGTCATCGTTGCGAGCGAGCCAGGCCAGCATGGAGGCCGCCCAGAGCATCGCCCACTTTGGCAGTTGGGAGCTGGATTTGAACGGCGAGGACGAACCACACGAGGGTGCGCTGCGCTGGTCTGACGAGGCCTTCCGCATCGCCGGGTTTCAGCCAGGACAGGTTGAGGTCAGCCGTGATTTGTTTTTCAAGCTCGTGCATCCCGAGGATCGCGAGAGGGTGAGGGAGGCGGTCACCAGGGCCATTCGTGAGCGCACGAGCTACTCCGTTGTGCATCGCCTCATCCGTCCTGATGGCGAGGAGCGCTTCATCCACGAAACAGCGCAGCTTTTCTGCGACGAGCAGGCCGGCAGGCCGCTGAAGATGATCGGCACCGCGCATGACATCACCGAACAACGCAAGGTGGAGGAGGCACTGCAAAAGAGCGAACAGGAGCAGCGGCTGCTGGCGCAACAGCTCGAGATCGAGCGCTCCCGTCTGGTGGCGGCCCAAAGCGTGGCGAAGATGGGCAGTTGGGAGACAGACATCGTGACGCTGGCGGTCATCTGGTCGGAACAGACGCATCGCATCTTTGAAACCGACCCTGCCACGTTCAAACCGACCCACCAAGACTTTCTCGATCTGGTGCATCCCGATGACCGGATGGAGGTCGATGCGGCGTTTGCGCGTTCACTCCACCTGCGTGAGGCGCAGGAAATCCACCACCGGCTTCTGATGCCGAACGGCCGGATCAAGTACGTCACGGAGCGCTGGCAGGTGTTTCATGATGAGCATGGAAAGCCGCTGCGCGCCCTCGGCACAACTCAGGACATCACCGAACGAAAACTGGCGGAGGCCGAAATCCGACGCACGACCGACCTCCTGTGGGCCGTGGCCGACGGCATGCCCGATGCTGTCTTCGTCAAGGATCTGAAAAGCCGCTACCTCCTGTTCAATCAGGGAGCGGCGCGCTTGGTGGGCAAGGACGTGGAAGAGGTCATCGGGCAGGACGACACGACGATCTTCGGCTTGGAAGACGCCCGCTACGTGATGGATAACGACCGTGAGGTGATGGCATCCGGCGAAACCCGCACTGCAGAAGAAGTGCTGACCGCCGCAGGTACCACACGCACCTATCTGGCCACCAAGGCTCCTTATCGTGACGGCCATGGGAACATCATCGGCATCATCGGCATCTCCCGTGACATCACGGAACGCAAGCAGGCGGAGGATAAAATCCGCGAGCAGGCCACCCTGCTGGACAAGGCGCAGGACGCCATCCTCGTGCGTGATCTGGAGCACCGCATCCTCTACTGGAACCGCAGTGCCGAGCGACTCTACGGCTGGACCGCGCAAGAAGTCATGGGCCGCCCCATCAAGGAACTTCTCTACCAGGATCCCTCCCCCTTCCTCGCCGCCACCAGCACAGTGCTGGAGACAGGCGAGTGGGTCGGCGAAATCCAGCAGTTCAACCGGGATGGAAAGACGCTCACCATCGAAGGCCGCTGGACGCTCGTGCGCGATGACCAGGGCAGGCCCAAGTCCATCCTCGCCATCAACACGGACATCACGGAGCGCAAAAAACTGGAGCAGCAGTTCCTGCGCGCCCAGCGCATGGAAAGCATCGGCACGCTCGCAGGCGGCATCGCACATGATTTGAACAACGTGCTGGCACCCATCATGATGTCCATCGAGCTTCTGCGGCTTCAAGAAAAAGACCCGCGGCGCCTCGACATCCTCGCCACCATCGAAGGCAGCGCCAAACGCGGCGCGGACATGGTGCGGCAGGTGCTTTCCTTCGCCCGAGGTGTGGAGGGACGGCAACTGGAGGTGCAGGCCAAGCACCTGCTCCGCGAGATCGAAAAAATCGTCAATGAAACCTTCCTCAAGAGCATTCGCGTGAGTTGTGACATCCAGCCGGGATTGTGGACCGTGACAGGAGACCCCACCCAGCTCCACCAGGTGCTGTTGAACCTCTGCGTCAATGCGCGGGATGCCATGCCGCATGGTGGCACACTATCTCTCACCGCCAGCAACGTGACATTGGACGAACACTACGCCGTCATGAACCTCGGCGCCAAGCCCGGCCCCCATGTGGTCATCCATGTGGAGGACAATGGAAGCGGCATGCCGCCGGAGGTTGTAGAGCGCATCTTCGAGCCTTTTTTCACCACCAAGGAACTGGGCAAGGGCACCGGGCTGGGGCTTTCCACCACACTCGCCATCGTCAAGAGCCATGGCGGTTTTGTACGCGTTGAAAGCGAGCCGGGCGTGGGCACCAAGTTCAGCGTTTTTCTACCCGCACGAACCGAGGCCGGCAGCCAGGACGCCGTCATCACAGAAAGCGAGCTGCCACGCGGTAATGATGAGCTGGTGCTGGTGATCGATGACGAATCAGCCGTGCGGCAGATCACGCGGCAGACGCTGGAGATCTTCGGCTACCGGGTGCTGCTGGCCGCGGATGGCGCCGAGGCCGCGGGCATCTACGCCGCGCACCGGGACGAGGTCGCCGTCGTGCTCACCGACATGATGATGCCGGTGATGGACGGCCCCGCGATCATTCAAGTGCTGCTGCGGATCAACCCCAAAGTGCGCATCATCTCCGCCAGCGGCATCAGCACGGACAGCATGGTGTCGAAGGCCATCAACGCCGGCGTCAAACACTTCATCCCCAAGCCCTACTCAGCCGAAACGCTGCTGAAGACACTGCATCAGGCGCTGCACGAGCCCGCTTGAGCTGCCTCGGCGCTGCTTTTCGCTATTTGCCCGTCCTTCGAGTCATCACCGTCACGACGAGGATGAAGAAACACATGACGACGGAGAACAGCGGAAACTGCAGGGCGGCGGGGAGACTGTAAACACAGGCGAGGGCGGGAATCCAGACGAGCCAGTTGGTGACGAGCACCATGGGGCACGTGCGCGTCCAGAACTCGCGATTCAACGTGGGCCGCGTGCGCGACCATGAACCGCCCATCTCCACCCAGCGCAGTGCGATGACGTAGGTGGGCACGAACCAGAGCGGACTCATGATGAGCTGGTCCACGAGGACTTTTTTCATCAGCGTGGCGGCGTCATTGCCGTGACCGAAGAGCCAGCCCTGGAAGCGGTAGAACAGGTCGATCTCCATGCCCCGATAGCCCCAGAACAGCATGAGCAGCGCGAGACGTTTCCATTTTCCCTCCGATGGCAACGTTCCCATCGCCATCTGGATGAAAGCGGGCATCACTGCGGCGGCAAACATCGTCGAGACGCAGGAGAAAACGAAGGACCAATGCGTCTTAAAATTCCCCATCGACTCCCAGAAGCCCGCCAGCGCTGGAACATGGTAATAGCTGACCACCAAGGCGACGGCCAGCATGTTGAGCATCACACACGGCACACGGTTCTGCCGAAACACCGCCGCTATCGTGGCGAGGATACCGGGAGATGTGGAGGCGACGGGCATGGCTGAAGCGGAATGCCTCCCGCTTATTGATCCTCGCCGAAGTACTTCTTCCGCAGTTCGTTGCCGACGCCTTGCTCCGAGAGTTTCAAGAGGGCTTGGTTGAGGCGTTCACGCAGCGGGCTGTCCTGCTGAAGGGCGAAAGCGTAGTTCTGACGCTCAAACACGGGGCCGACCATTTGCAGTTTTTCGTCATTCATTTTGCCAGCTTCGTATTGAAGCACCGGAGCGTCATACACAACCGCCTGAACATCGCCGCTCTTGAGCGCCATGACACATTCCGCCGGAGTGAGGAAGGACACGACCTTGACCCCCTTGGTGGTGAGCGTGCCTTCCGTCGTGCTGCCTTTGACCGTGGCGACTTTACGTCCAGGAAGATCGCCAGGGCCGTTAATGTCGCCCTTGAGGGAGTTGACGGTCAGCACGGTGGTGAACGAAGCCGTGAGCAAGGACACAAGCACAATGCTCAGCAGCATCCACACGATGGCGACGATGCGTCCGCCAACGCCCACAGGACCTTTGTTGTCCGCACCACCGACGAGCAGCGTGCTGAGCGTCCACCAGAACGATTCCCAGATGCCCGCCTTGTAGTCCTCCGGCCACTGGTCGCCGTTCACCTTGTGCTCGTAGCGCCAAACGAGGTGCGAGATCAGAAACATCGTACCGATGAGCAGCAGGAACATGCCGATGAGCTCCAGACTGAACAGATTGCCAAGGAGCTGGAGAATGTTGTCCGCAAAGCTGCCACCACCACCAGCGACGAGCACCTGGAGGCCGGATTCATAGAACGGCTGCGTGAAATCGATGATCTCCTCGCGTTTGGCCGTCACGCTGATGGCACCAACACCCACATCGGCGGTCTTGTTCTTCACCGCGTCGATGATTTCCTGCGCGGTTTTGACCACCTGCACATCGTATTCTAGGCCGGTCTCGCGGGCGAGCTGGTCCCAAAGCTCGGCGGCATAGCCGACGCGGCGGCCTTCTTTATCAAACGAGAACGGCTCCAGGTTGCGGGTGACGACACGCACTTTGGCAGCCGGGTCTGCGGCGGGCGCCTGTGCGGCGGCGGGTGAGGTAAAACCGGCAAGAAAACCAGCGGACAGGAGCAGGGAGAGAAGACGCATGGGTGGATTTGCAGATACCAGCGCCACACAGTGAGTCAAACAATCCCTCGGCATTTGTAGCAGCAGGGCGCGGTTTCCGTTGCCGGCTTGCCTCCCGGCCCTATCTGCTCATTCATGCGGTATGACTGCTGAAACCTTCCAAGACATCGCCCAAAACGGGGCCGCTGTGAACCTCTCCGCGCGTGCCAAGTTCCGCCTCACTGGCAATGACCGCATCCGTTACCTGAACGGCCAGGTGACCAATGATGTCCGCCGCGCCAGCGCCCAAAGCACGCTCTACGCCTGCGTGACCGATGCCAAAGGCCGCATCGCAGGCGATGTGTTCATTCATGCGACAGAAGACGCCCTGCTGCTGGATGCGGAGCCTGGATTGCGTGAATCCCTCGGCCTGCGGCTCGAACGTTACATCGTGGCCGACGATGCCGAACTCACCGATGTAAGCGATGAATGGCAGCTCTGGCATGTCTGGGGTGCCCACATGCCTCAAGGCATTCAATCGACCCGCTTTGGCCGTGAAGGCGTGGATGTGTGGGTGCCAGTCGGAACGATCTTTGAACCCGGCTGCCAAGTTCTGACCGAAGAAGACCTCGAAACCTGGCGCATCCTGCAAAAAGTCCCGCGCTGGCCGAACGAACTGAACGCGGAGACGTTTCCGCCCGAGGCGGGACTCGAAACACGGGCGATGGATTTCTTCAAAGGCTGCTACATCGGCCAGGAGGTGCTCTCACGCATCAAAACGACCGGCAAAATGCCGCGTGAGATGGTCGCGTGGGAGATGCAGAAAGAGGGTTTTTCAGCCCAAATCGGAGACGAAATTCGAGGAGTGCCGCCCAGCGGCAACGTCGTAACCATAGGTGTCGTCACGAGTGTCATCGTTGGTCCACAGCACAAAAAGACTTGTGGCCTTGGGTATGTGAAGCAAGGCGCAAAATATGAACTGTTATTACTGCCAAGTGGCTTGGCTCAGCGCTGCTGACGATCAATTCGCCGGCCGCAGGTCAAAGCATACCAACTTGTCTTTCTGACGCACCAGCAGCCTGCCATTCGCGATGGCGGGCGAGGAACAGCCCATGGCATCCGTCTTGGCGCGGCCAAGGTCTTGATAAGCGGCGTTGGTGGCCTTGAGCATGCGGACGTGGGTGCCGTTGTTCTCATAGACGAGCAGTTTGCCGTCGGCTATCAGCGGGGAGGTGATGGTGCTGTTGATCTCGTTCACGACCCATTTTTCCTTGCCGGTGACGAGGTCGAGACACTGATGCTTCTCGCCACAGCAGAGATAGACATTGCCCTCATGAATGATGGGGCTGCCGGTGTAGCGGCGGGTGACCCAGTAGTGCGACCACGCGGCCTTGGGCTTGCCGTCCGCCTGCATTTGATAAGCGCGGAGTCCCACGCCTTCGGTGCCGCTGTAGAGCACGAGCCAGTCGCCGCTGGCCACCGGCGTGCTCTGGCTGCCGCCTTCAACCGTCCAGAGCAGCTCACCGCTGTCGGGATTCAGGCCGTAGAGCGCGTTGTTGCCATTGACGACGAGCACCGGCTTGCCGTTCTCCGGTTTCCACCAGGTCGGGCTGGCGATGCTGCCTTTGGCGGCTTTTTGCTCCCACACGAGCTTGCCGTCGGCCTTGGAAAAGGCGCAGACCTTTCCAGCGGCCATGTAAACACGATCTCCAACGATGAGCGGAGACGCAGCAGGCCCACTCATGCCAAGCGGCGCGGTCCAGAGGTGTTTGCCGTCTTCTTCGTTCACACAAATCAGCTCGGTGCTGCATGCGGCATACACTTTACCATCCACGACGGCACAGGTGCTGGAGGACTGACGACCGCTGGGCTTGCCGGGTTTGGTGTATTTCCACACCTGCTTCCCAGAGGCCAGATCGAGGCACAAAATCACGTCCTGGGCCACCTTCACGGTGTTCGGCACGGTGGCGATCATCTTCTCCTTCACATCCGGCGGGAAGCCCTCGTCATCGAGCCACTTGGTGAAAGCGGCGGCGTTTTCAAACGGCTTGCCCTGGCGGTTGGACATCTTTTCGAGCCATTCGAGGCCGATGGCGTTTTTTCCCGCCTTGAATCGGCTGGCGACCCACGAGCCGATGTTGATCTCCTCTTTTTCGTTGAGGTTGTCTTTCCGCCACTGGGTCACCCATTCGTCAAACTTCTCGCCACGCAGTTTCGGCAGGTTGAGACGGGTTTCTTCGAGCTTCTTGGTCAGTTCCGGCGTGGTGCCGCGAAAGTTGAGCGTCTGCATGACCTCGGTGTCGATCTCGCGCGTTTCAGAAACCACGCGCTCGTGCCAGACAACGCTCAAAAACACGCGCTCGCCGCTCACCACCGGGCTGCCGTGGCCGCCATATTCGTTGCTGGGGATGAACTCGCTCTCCCAGACCTTTTTGAGACCTTCCGCCGGAAACGCGTCCGCGATCGGGCTGGTGTCCTGTGAAACACCGTTGCGGTCCGGACCGCGCCATTGGTTCCAGTCAGCGGCAAAGAGAACCGGAGCGATCAGCAACAACGAGGCGGGGAAGAGTTTTTTCATCATGCGCGGCGATTAACGCGAAGTTTGCCCGTGAAGTTTCATCCACCATGCCGCTCGAATGATTGCGGATGGAGAAATGGTACGCAGGGAGGGGATCGAACCCTCGACCAATTGGTTAAAAGCCAACTGCTCTACCGCTGAGCTACCTGCGCATTTCCGAAACGGGGGCGGTATGTATTCACAAGAGAGCACTGCGCAAGCCGGAATATGCCCCGGAGCGGACTTTCTGAACAAGCGCGGCAAGGCCGTTTTCAGGCCGGTCCACATGAAAAGCCTGTATTCCGCTGCTTTGTGCGCCTTCGACATCACAGATCATGTCGTCGCCGACGTGCAGGCAAAATCCTGGCGGGCAGTCAGCGTCTTCGAGGGCTGCCTGAAACATTCGGGCATGGGGTTTCGCGGCGCCGACCTCACTGGAGATGATGACATGGACGAAAAAGCGCATGAGATCGTGGCCGGCGAGGATGTTGCGCAGCCGACGGTCGAAATTCGACAGCACGAACAATCGGTGGTCGCGCACGAGTTCGCTCAGGGCTGGCAGGACATCGTTAAAAACGGTCCATGCCTGTGGTCGCGCGTAGTGGCAATACAGATCGCCGAAGAGGTTCTCCAGCGTGTTTTCCGGCAACGATCCGCCCAGCACGCGGGCAAACACATCACCGACCAGCCCCCTCCACCAACCACGGTCATCGTCCTCGGGCGGTCGTTCTACGGGATGAAATGGAGGCGGAGTCATCGTCCAAACCTCGCGAAAAGCCGTCATCAGAGCCTCCGGTTCTGTTTGAACCCCCAACCTTGCCGCAAACTGAGAGTAGGTCAGCCCAACGGGCTGCGCAGGCCGGATGAGTGTGCCTGCGGCGTCAAAAAACAACGCCTGGAGCGACATATGGGCAAAAAAAGGGGGACGGCTTTTCAGCCGTCCCCGTGTGTGAAAAGTCTTACTTCGAGACGGTGTAAGGATTCTTGGCGGCGGTCTCCTGAACCATAGGCTCCACCGGAAGCTGTGGCAGTCTGCAATGCCAGCTTGAACCCGGCAATGCATAACCCGGATGCAGGTCATTGAGGCTGCCGACCATGTAAGGCTTGGGCTCAGGCGGGGTGAAAATGTTCCAGAACGGCCAATAGGTGCGGTTGACGGCCTCTCCGTAAGCGGCCACGGTGCTTTGATAAACTTTTCGGGTGGAACCCAAACCGCGCATCACGACGCCAGTCGGAACAGCTGGCCAGCGAGTGATGGCACTGGCGGCATAACTGGCACCGTCATCCACAGTGTCCAAGCCATAGTCAAGGTAACGCGTTGTCTCGCGGTAAACGATGTCATCGGTGCGGCGAACTGCATTCATGCCGATGTTGGTGTAGTCCCTGGCCTGACGATCCACCACTTTGCCGCCATAGTTAAGGGTGTCATCTGTGACATCCAACGAACTGGTGGCTACCTGGCCTACTCCGCCGCTCACATAAGCCAGTCCCCTGTTCGTCTCTGGCGCTATCCGGCAAGGCAGTTCAGCCGAGGGGCGCGGGTTGTTCTGCCAGCTGGTGCAGGAGGCGAGAGTTGAAATCAGGGCGAGGGGCAGGAGTAATTTCATAGATAATCCCTGATTCTGTCGGAAAGGAGCATGAATTGTCAAAGCTAAAATCTGGGAATCTGCCTGTTGTTGTGGCACGAGTGACAAAGAAGGTGAAAGACACCCCTTCCCTGCCCGTTTTCGCGCCACCCCCAAACCCTCTTGCCTCGCTTTCATCCATGAAAACGATCTCTCTCTGCATCTTCCTCTCCTCCTTCGGCCTCTCTTTGGCCGCATCCGCCGCCCCTGATCTCAAGGCCACCGCCGCCAAGATCGACGAACTCGTCAACGCCAAGCTGGCGAAGGAGAAAATCACGCCCAACAAGCACGCCAGCGACGAGATCTTCGTCCGTCGTGTCTATCTGGATGTCGCGGGCCGCATCCCGACGATCCAGGAGACCACCGAGTTCCTCAAAAGCAGTGACGCGGACAAACGCGGCAAGCTGATCGACAAACTGCTCGCCAGCGACGGTTACGTGCAGAATTTCTACAACTACTGGGCCGACATTCTGCGCATGAAGAGCCAGATGGTCGGTGGCGGCCAAAGCCTACCCGCCTTCTACGGCTACTCGAACTGGCTCAAGTCCAGCCTGCGTGACAACAAGCCCTACGATGAGATGGTGCGCGAAGTCGTGACCGCCGACGGCAAGAGCTACGAAAACGGCGCGATCGGTTTCTACATACGTGATTACAACATGCCGCTCGACAACATGGCGGTGACCACCCAGATCTTCCTCGGCACCAGCATGGTCTGCGCCCAGTGCCACAACCATCCGTTCGATAAATGGACGCAGATGGACTATTACCAGATGGCCGCGCACACCTACGGCATGACGGCCAGCAACGGCCTGACCAACCCGCTCCTCGCGCAGGCCATCTACGGTGGCGGCTCTCCAAAAAACGGCAAGGCAGTCAAAAATCGTTACGGCGGCACTGTCACGAAGTTCGACCTGCCCGAGGGCGTCGAGCGCAAAGACATTGGACGTGCCATGAGCGAGATCCTCCGTCCCCTGCGCTACAACAACGTGCTCGACCAGACCGACAAGAAGTCACTGGCGCTGCCCCATGATTATCAATACACCGACGCCAAGCCGAAACAGAAGATCGACCCAGTCATCCCCGCCTCCTTCAGCAAGGACGGCAAGATCGTCAAAGAAGGCCAGCAGCCCATCACCTCCTACGCCGCGTGGATGACGAGCAAGGAGAACCCGCGCTTCACCACCGTCATCGCCAACCGCTTGTGGAAAAAACTCATGGGCCAGGGTCTCATCGAGCCTGTGGATGAGATCACCGACAGCACCGTCCCGAGCAATCCGCAGCTCATGTCCTTACTGGAGGAGACGATGAAGTCCTCCAACTACGACATGAAGGCCGTCCTCCGTGCCATCCTCAATTCCCAGGCTTACCAGCGCGAGGCCTACACCAAGGATGTCGAGCTCGGCGAAGTGTACAACTTCCCCGGCCCCCTCCTCCGCCGCATGAGCGCCGAGCAGATCTGGGACAGCATGGTCGCGCTCTACAAGCCCAACCCCGACCACCCCAGCATTGAGACCAAAGTCGAGGCCGAGATCACTCTCCGTCGCATCGAGTGGCTCGACCGTGCCCTCAACAGCCTCACCCCCCAGCAACTCCAGGCTTACTCGGTCAAAGTCGCCCTCAAACAGAAGGAACTCGCCGCCGAAGTCCGCACCGCACAGGAAAGAATGGAGGCCGCCTCCAAAGCGAAGGACGAAGACGCCATCCGCGAGGCCCGCCGCCTCATTCAGAGCCAGCGCAAGCGCATCGACGCAGCCGTGGACGCCATCGTCTATGACACGGGCTTCAAGCGCTTCGCCGAGCTCGCCCGAGAAGGCAAACTCGACGAGTTCACCAAGGACGAGGCATTCGCCAAAGAAGTCGCCGCAGTCATCAAGGCCAAGAATGGCGAGGACCTCAGCATGGAGGAAGCCCTCGGCATTCTCGCCAAACAACGCCGCGCCCGTCTCCAGGAGCAGGCCAAAGCCCGCATGAAGGCCGACGCCGAGCGTTTTGCGGTCGATGACAAGAATGAAAAGGCCTCCCTCGCCGCCTGGGAAAACTTCCGCGACACCTACATGCTGCGCGCCGCCGACCTGCGCAGCCCGGCCCCGAACGGTCACTTCCTGCGCGAGTTCGGCCAGAGCGACCGCGAACTCGTGGAGAACTCCAACGATGAAGCCAGCGTTTCCCAGGCTCTCATGCTCCTCAATGGCAAGATTTTCAGCAACTTGATGAACCGCTACACCAGCATCTCCCGCACTTTGGACAAGGCCAAAAAAGAAGGCGGTGATGCCGTCATCAACGCTGTCTATCTCAGCCTGCTCAGCCGCAAGGCAACCCCCGAAGAGCACGCGCTGCTCAAGCCCATCGCTGACAACGCTGATGCCACCGACCGGGGCGACGTTCTCTGGACCGTGCTGAACACCCGCCAGTTCTTCTTCATCCAGTAAGCACCCAAGTTGTGCGCGCGCCGTTCCGCTCCACCATGGCGGCATGAGCACGCTTCATCTTCCGTCCGTTCTTTGTGCCTCCACGGCATTGCTGTGCGCGTTTCCATCCCAAGGTCACGCTTGGGCTGATCAAGGCCACACAGCCATGTGGGAAGTCGCGCAATCCTTGCTCACTCCGCAAGCCAAACAGCGTGTGGAGGCCGCCCTGGCTGGTGACAAGCTCGACATGACTGCGGTCTGGCTCGACCGTGTGCGTGACGTGGGAAAAAACGAAGGCCCGCTCGTCGGCGACGCGGAAGCCGCTGCTTTCATCAAAGCCTTCCCGTTCCACTTCACCTGGCACTATGTGGACATGCCACTCGATGTGAAATCGTATCAGGAAGCGACCGGATTCACCACCCGCGACGACATCGTGCAGCAGATCAACCTCTGCATCACCGTGCTCGAAGGCAAATCCACCCAGTTCGACGCCCGCACCGCCTTGCGCGTGCTCGTGCATCTCGTTGGCGACATCCACCAGCCCATGCACTGCGCCAGCGGCTTCTACGACGTCACCGATCCGCAGCATCCCGTGCTGCGCACTGATCCCGCCGCGTGCCTGCCCTTGAAAAAAGAGAAGCTGGAGGACCGTGGCGCAAACCAGTTGTTCTTCGGTCCCGAAAAGTACGATCAAATGCACGCCCTGTGGGACTTTGAACTCGTCAAGCAGCTCGCGGGCATCCGCAATCTCACGAAGCTGCTGCAGGATGCCCTGCCAAAGATCAACACCACCACGCCCGGCGATCATCACACGTGGGCGGAGCATTGGGCCGGTGAATCCGTCGCGCTCGCGAAAGCCGCCTATGCTGGCATCGACTTCGGCCCCTGCACGTTCAACACCACGGGCAAAGGGCCGAAAATCGAACGCATCGAAGTCAAGCTGCCCGCTGATTACACCGACAAGAATAAAACTGTCGCCGGCAGTCAGCTCGTGAAGGCGGCCGCCCGCATGGCCGCGGTGTTGAATGCCATCTGGCCGTAGGCCGGATGTGTTCGGCGCAAAAAACACCGCTGCTTCCATCACACTCGCCGCCGAACTATCCGGCTCAGGGAACGTACGGAGTCCGAAGCAGCCGCTGATTAAAGCCACACCGCAAAGTTTGAAACGCCGCGTTCTTTCTCCCGAATAACTTCACAAGCTTGCGAACCCCAGAAAGGGTAAAATGATGAGGGGTAGAATGATAGAAGAGATCATTTTACCCACCCTCATTTTACCATCAGGCTCGGGCGTGCGGGGAGTTGCTCCCTGTTCCAAAATCAAGCCGCCTTGAGTTCAGGTGCTCTGCGGCGTTCTTGTCTTGTATGTAGCGGCGTCCTGATTTCGAGCTGAAAACAAAGATAGGCTTGGAACTCAGGCGCGCTGGTGACGGCCAGCCCGCCTGAGAGCGTGTGGGAGAGACCGGTTCCTAACATGGCCCGTTGAGGCCGGCGCAGAGCAAGTCACCCACATGCCAGGACAAGCTTGAACTCGAACAGTTGACGGAGCCTGCACCAGGAAAACCCGGCGCGGCAGCTCGCATCACAAGAATGAAGTCCAGCAACTCAAACTCATCCCATCCATGAACACCCACTCTGCCTCCGCCGCGGGCGTTGTCTATGTCGGAGTCGATGTCTGCGCCGAA
>CAMCWM010000082.1 GCA_945882215.1 Akkermansia muciniphila
AAGCTCTTCGAGAAGGTCACCGGCAAGCCCTTCGAGACCATTGCTTATGAACCCAGCCTGGAGGTTCCGGTTCAAGCCGCCCCCAGTGCCGACATGCAGGCGGCCGGCGCTGCCAACGACGGGCGCGCGATGGCCGCTTCTGGAGATGGCAAGATCAAGATGACCAGGGCGGAGGTCGCCGAAGCTGAGATAAAGGCCTGGAGCGAAGAGGCCATGTACTATGCCATCCCCCGGACGCAGTGGCGGGACTATTTCCGTTCGCGGGCCCAGCAGTCCCGGCAGTGGTTGCGGGCTGCGGAAATCGAAAGCCCCGCCCCGCGCGGTCATTACCTGCGCGAATTTGGCCAGAGCGACCGGGAAAGCATTGAGAACAGCAACCATGAAGCCTCTGTTCCCCAGGCTCTGGCATTGATGAATGGAGAGCTCCTGCCGCAGATCGTTCACCGCCACAGCCAGCTTATGCTCACCGTTGGCAAGGCCCGGTCTGCCGACGAAAGAATCGACGCCGCTTATATGGCCGTGCTTTCCCGCAAGCCCACCGCCAGGGAAAAGGGCCTTTGCCTTCAGGCCCAGGACAAGGGCCTCAACACCGTGGAGGACCTGATCTACGCACTGATCAACACCCGGCAGTTCATCTTCAATCAGTAAGTAACGAGTTTGTTCATGATCCCACCGTCTCAACCAGAGAATCCAGCCGTCCATCGACCTCCCCCGCCAAAGCATCCAGCAGATCATGCTGTTCCTCCTGCGTGAGCGTGGCAAGAATGTGAGTGAGCTTGTGCCGAAATAGCGGTCAAGAAAACCAGACCAAATTGTTTCCCATAAACTCGCGCCTGCATGAAGTGCTCAAGGCGCAGGGTCTCGGCGTAAGCCGCAGAAATCGTTTACATCATCTTGATGGGCAGGAGTCAATCAATGGTCGGGCTGGCGAGATTCGAACTCACGACCTCTTGCACCCCATGCAAGCGTTCTACCAGGCTGAACTACAGCCCGACCTATGTTTGACGTTCTCTCCAGCGGTGCCGCGTTGGGGTGGCTGCCGGTTGGAGAGGTGCGCATTCTGGACAGAGCGGAACTCTTTGCAACTGCGATGTTACGTTCTGCTGAGAATGTCCCGCGAGGCTTGCCATTGCAGCGCCATCCAAGTAAAACCTGACGGATATTCCGCATGGTCACGATCACAATCCAAGAACTCACCAAACGTTTCAGCGGCAGTGTCGTTCTGAGCAGCGTGGACCTGCAAATCGAGGCCGGGGAACTGTTCTTCCTGCTCGGACCGAGCGGGTGCGGGAAAACCACGCTGCTGCGGCATATCGCCGGCTTCTACACGCCGGACGCGGGTAAGATTTGGTTCGATGACGAGGATGTGACCCGCCTGCCCGCGCATAAACGTGGCACGGGCATGATGTTTCAAAGCTACGCGCTCTGGCCGCACCTCAACGTCGCGCAGAATGTCGCGTTCGGCCTCGAAGAACGGAAACGTCCGCGCAAGGAGATCGAGCACCGCGTGTCGGAAGCGCTCTCGCAAGTCAAGCTCGACGGCCTCGGCTCACGCAAAATCCAGCAACTCTCCGGCGGCCAGCAGCAGCGTGTCGCGCTGGCTCGTGCACTGGTCATTCGTCCCAAATGCCTCTTGCTCGACGAGCCGCTCTCGAATCTCGACGCCAAGCTGCGTCTTGAGATGCGCAGCGAGATCCGCAGCATCTGCAAGCAGCACGGCCTCACAGCGATCTATGTCACGCATGATCGCGATGAAGCCCTCAGCATGGCCGACCGCATGGCGATCATGGAGTCGGGCAAACTCGTGCAAGTCGGCACGCCCACCGAAATCTATCGCAATCCCGCCACGCGCATGGTCGCCGAGTTCATCGGCGAGACGAACTTCGTCGAAGGCCGCACGCTGCGGGAAAGCAGCCGCGCCGGTTACCACGATGTCGAAACACCCTTCGGCGTGCTGCGTGGCCGCACCAATGACACCTCCTGGCAGCCCGCGCCCGGCCAGCCGGTCGTGTTGAGCATCCGACCCGAAGCACTCACCTTTGGCAACGTGCTCGATTCACCCAACCGCTTCCCCGGCCACATCATCGACACGACTTACCTTGGTCCCACCGTGCAATACCTCCTTCAGGTGCAGAACGGGCCGCTCATGAAAGTCTGCGAGATCAACCCGCAGGAAATCCGCCCACCTTCAGAAGAGGAAGTTCGCGCCATGGCCGGAATGAACGACGTGGTGATCCTGCGCAAATGAACGAACGGCTCACAGCTTTGCTGGATCACCCGCGCACGCAGGCTGTGTTCGCCTGGATGCGGCAGTGGCGCAAGGAACTCGGCGTCGTTCTGGCGATGCTGCTCACCATGATCGGCCCGTTCCTGCTCAAACCGGCGCAAAGCACCGCTCCGGCACGTTACGACCGCCGCCTCGTCATCATCACGCCGCATCACGACCGCATCCGTGAGGAATTTGGGCAGGCATTTGCCGCGCATTGGAAGCAGAGCACCGGGCAGACGCTGTTCATCGACTGGCGCGTCCCCGGCGGTACTTCCGAAATCGCGATGCTGATCAAATCTGAGGCCAGCGCGGCGTTTCAACAGCACTGGCAGCGTGATTTGAAAAAACCTTGGTCGGCAGCGGTGGCGCAGGCTTGTTTGAATCCCAAGGCTGCTCCCGAAGATGAAGCGCGCAAAGCCTACCTCGCCTCCAACGTCACCACCGGCATGGATGTATTCTTCGGTGGTGGCGCGTATGATTTCGAGCAGCAGGCCAAAGCAGGCACACTTGTCGCAGGTGATGGCGAAAAAACGGGAATCAGCGGCCTGACGAAAAAACATCCCGATTGGTTCGGCGAAAACGGCATCCCCGAAAAACTCAGTGGGGAACCATTTCGTGATCCGCAGGGCCGCTGGTGCGGCGCATGCCTTTCCAGCAGCGGCATCGTGTTCAACCGCGACGTGCTGCGCAGAATCGGAATCGCTGACGATCCTGATGCGTGGGAAGATCTTGCCGATCCACGTTACTACGGCCAGATCGCCCTCAGCGACCCTGGCAAGAGCGGTTCGGTGACGAAGGCGCTCGAAATGCTCATCCAGCAGCAGATGCAGATCGCGATTGATCGGCTCAAGGCCGTTCCCAATGCCAAACGCACGCCAGAAGAGCTCGAAGCCGAAGGCGTGGCGGCCGGTTGGAATGAAGGATTACGCTTGATCCTGCGCATCAGTGCCAACGCGCGCTACTTCACCGACTTCTCGACCAAAATTCCGCTCGAAGTCGCCCGTGGTGACGCTGGAGCGGGCATGTGCATCGACTTCTATGGCCGCTCCGCCGAAGAAGACGTGCGCAAAGCCGATGGCACCTCACGCGTCGGCTTCATCGCCCCGCTCGGAGGCACATCCATCAGCGTCGATCCCATCGGCATGCTGCGCGGTGCGCCCGATCCTGAAATCGCCACGGCGTTCATCGAATTCGTGCTCGGCGAGCCCGGACAGAAGCTTTGGAGTTTCCGCGTCGGCGAAACCGGCGGCCCGCGTCAGCATGCACTGCGACGTTTGCCCGTGCGGCATGACCTTTACACGCCAGAAAACATCCCCCGCATGAGCGATGGCAAAGAAGCACCGTTTGAAAAGGCCCAAGCCTTCACTTATCACCCCGAACGCACCGGAGCCGCGTTCAGCGCCATCCGTTTTCTCGTTCGCGTCATCTGCGTCGATTCACATGATGAACTGCATGACTCCTGGAAGCAGATCATCGACAACGGCATGCCTGAACGCGCCATCAAAGTCCTCGAAGACCTCACCCGTGTGAAATATGAGGCCGCCACCGGCAACATCGCCAAAATCCTCTCTGCTCGCGACAAGACCCAAGAAACCCGTCTTGCTCGCGAGCTTGGCGACGCTTTCCGCAATCAATTCATCCGCGCCGGCACCATCGCTCGCCGTGGCTCCTGATTTTCTCACCCCATGTCCAAAACGCTTTCGCTGCTGATCTTTCTGGTGATGACCGCGTTCTTCGCGTGCTTCTTCGCCTATCCGATCTGGGCGGCGCTGGAATCGGCGTTTCGTGGGCCGGATCACAAGTTCACCTTGGAATACATCACCGAGGTCTTTCTCAACGAGCTGTATCGCGAAGGCTTGTGGAACTCGTTCATCATCGCGGTGTGGACGACGCTGGGTTCTCTTGTCATCGCATTGCCGTTGGCGGTTTGTTATGTGCGCTTCGCGTTTCCAGGTCGTGCGCTGCTCAATTCGCTCGTGCTCATGCCGATGATCCTGCCGCCGTTCGTCGGCGCCATTGGCATCAAGGCCATGTTGGGTCAAGCGGGGGCTTTGAACAGCTTCTTGATCAATCTCGGCCTCATGGATGCCATGCATCCGACCGACTGGCTCGGACAGCAGCGCATGCTGGGCATCATCATCATGGAGGTGCTGCATCTGTATCCGATCATCTACCTCAACGCCGCCGCCGCGCTGTCGAATCTTGACCCGGCCATGGAAGAAGCCGCTGCAAACCTCGGCTGCAACGCGTGGAGCCGCTTCTGGCGCGTGACGCTGCCGCTCATCATGCCCGGCGTGTTTGCGGGAGGCACGATCGTGTTTGTATGGTCGTTCACCGAGATGGGCGTGCCGCTGCTGTTTGATTACGACCGCGTCACCGCCGTGCAGGTCTTCCGCAGCATCAATGATTTGAGTGGGAATCCGTTTCCCTATGCCTTGGTGACGGTGATGCTCGTTTTCAGCACACTGTTCTACCTCACGAGCAAGCTGCTCTTCGGCAGTTCGAGCGCCAGCGGGGGCGGACGGGCCACGACAGGCCGCGAGATGATTCAATTACCCCCTTGGCTCGGCTGGGCCTGCACTGCGTTCTTTGCGGGCGTCACCTTCCTCGCCGTGCTGCCGCATCTCGGCGTCGTGCTGCTGTCATTCTCCAAAGACTGGTATGGCACGGTCATTCCGCATTCGCTCACTCTTTCTCACTACCACGACGCGCTCGGTCATGAACTCACGCTGTCCTCCATCTCCAACAGTTTGAAATACTCCGCGCTGGCGATGCTGGTGGCGCTCGTTCTCGGGATCGGTGTGGCGTATGTTTCCGTCCGCACCCGCATCTGGGGCCGCCAGATTCTCGATGCGATGGCGATGCTACCGCTCGCCGTTCCTGGCATCGTCATGGCCTTCGGTTATCTCGCCATGACACGCGAAGGGCAGCCCTTCCACTGGCTCATGCTCGGCGAGGATCCGATTCTGCTGCTCGTCATCGCGTATGCGGTGCGCAGACTGCCCTACGTCGTGCGCTCCGCCGCCGCCGGCTTCCAACAGGTCAGCCCCATGCTCGAAGAAGCCGCGCAAAACCTCGGCGCACGTCCGGAAAAAGCCCTCTGGCGTATCACATTGCCGCTGGTGGCCCCCAATCTCGTCGCCGGTGGCCTGCTCGCCTTTTCCTTCGCCATGCTGGAAGTCAGCGACTCCATGATCCTCGCGCAACAAGCCGCGCACTTCCCCATCACGAAGGCGATTTACTCTCTCGTGCTCGCGCTTGGCAGCGGCCCCAATCTCGCCTCCGCCCTCGGCGTCTGGGCGATGATCTTCCTCGCGGTGACAATTCTCGGCGCGGGCGTGATTCTCGGGAAGAAGCTCGGCGCGTTGTTTCGCGGCTAGCTCGAAGCTCGCGCTCCATCTGAATGTGCGTTGATCTTCTCGCGCCAGCGATAGCGAGCAGTCCACGCATTGGCTTTTCGCTCCACCACATCCGCGATGATCTCGCCCATGACTGGCGTGAATTTGAACGCGTGGCCGGAATCACCGGCGGCAACGATCAAACCGGGATGATCGGGATCGTGGTCGATCCAGAAGGCACCATCGAAAGTGTCGCAGTAGAGGCAGACGCGGGATGAATGCAGTGGCGCGTCAGCGAGTGAAGGGAACGTTTCACGCAGGAAGGTGCGGTAGCGTTCTTCCTCGCCTGCGGGCAACGTGCGAGGATCGTTGGCATTCACGCGGCGGCCGGGGCCGTGATTGGCGACTTTGACGAGGCCGTCGGCGTTGGCGGGAAAGCCATACCAGCCGGTTTTACCGATGTCAGCGCCCCAGACTGGAAACTGCGGCGGAGTGAAGGGGCGCGAATCGTGCGGCTTGAAGTGAAACACGGTCTGCGCTGTTGCCCACATCACATCTTGCAGATGTGGCAGCAACGTGGGCGTCCAAGCACCGGCGGTGACGAGGACGTGCTCGGCTTTCCAAAGGATGCCATTGCTGGATGCGATACCAATGCAGCGCGCGTCCTCGAATTGCGGACGTGGATGGGCAACATCTTCGATGATCTCAATTCCGGCAGCGCGGGCTTCGGCGGCTAGTTTGGCGATGACACGCCCGCTTTCGACCCAGCCGCCAATGGGATTGAGATAGCCGTCGCGATAGACGTTGTGATTCCACGCGGGATGCAGTTCGCGCAGCATCGTGGCGGAAGTGCGGCGCAGTTTATGACCGCGCGTGGTGAGAAACTGGCGACTGTCGTGCTCGAAGCCGCCAGGCCGCATTTCATCCCGCGACATGACGAGGAAACCGACTTCGTGATACAACTCCTCGTTCCATTTCGCATTCCAAGCACGCCAGCGCGTGAGGCTGCGCTCGCCCATGGCGGTGTGTTGCTCGTCGTTGCCGTAGTCCATGCGCACCACTTTGCTGATGTCCGTGGAGGCGGCGTCAGGATGTGGCAGGCGGCCTTGATCGATCACCGTGACCCTCCAGCCGCGAACGCGGAGCACGAGTGCGGCGGTGAGGCCGAAACAACCACCGCCCAGGATGAGGATGGAGGCGCTCATGTGTGCTGGATGGATTCAAACACCGCTCCACCGAGCAATCGCTCGCCATCATAAAGCGCGCAGATTTGGCCGGGGGTGAGTGCCCGTTGTGGTTCGGTGTATTCGAGTTCGGCGCGGCCAGCGCCGAGCGGACGAAAGATCGCATCGCCCGCCGGGCAGCGATAGCGAGGCTGAGCCTGTAGCTGACGCTCATCATTCAAAGGCTCTCCGGTGCTGGAAATCGAGTGCAGCACGGCTTTGTGCGCCCAGAGCAGCGGTGTGTCGGCGCTTTCGATGGCGACGACGAGTTCGTTCGTTTGCGGACGCTTGGCGACGACGACATAGGCCTGCTTGTGCAGCGGACTGGCGACTCCGTGGCCCTTGCGCTGCCCAAGCGTGTAAAGATGCAAACCGCGATGCTCGCCGAGTACCTTGCCTTCGAGATTGACGATGGGGCCGGGCTTGTCCGGCACGAAGGTACGCAGGAAGTCCTCCATTTTGACCTGACCGATGAAGCAGATGCCCTGGCTGTCTTTTTTCTCCGCGGTTTTGAGGCCAAACTCACGCGCGAGGTCGCGCAGCTCCGGCTTGAGCAGATGCCCGATGGGAAACTGCGCGATGCGCACCTGATGCGGCTGCATCATGGCGAGGAAGTAGGTCTGGTCTTTGTTGGGATCAGCGCCGCGTAGGATGGATGCTGGATGCTCGATGCTGGATGCTGGAGCTAGCATCAAGGATCGAGCATCTAGCGTTGTCTTGCGCGCATAATGCCCCGTCGCGATGGCTTCGAAGCCGTGATCGCTCGCCCAGTCCCAGAGGACGCCGAATTTCATCTCCCGGTTGCACATCACATCCGGATTCGGCGTGATGCCGGCCTGATAGCCTTCGAGGAGGTATTTCACGACCTTTTCGCGGTATTCGGTCATGAGATTGACGACGCGGAACGGGATGCCGAGCTGTTTGGCGACCGCTTCGGCGTCCACGATGTCCTCCTCCCACGGGCAGTGGCCAATGATGTTCTCCTCGTTGATCCAGTTCTTCATGTACACGCCGGACACGTCATGCCCTGCGCGGACGAGCAACGCGGCGGCCACGCTGCTGTCCACGCCACCGGACATGGCGACGAGAATCTTCATGCGGCGAGAATCGGCGGCTGAAAGCAGGCGTCAATAATGAGGCTGTTGTTAATGTGTTTGCAGACGACTTCGCTCGTTGTTACAGACGATGAATGTCATCCGCCGACCTCTTCCGCCCCTGGCTGGCACCATTGATGAGGCAGCGGTTCTTGTGCCGGGTGATGTGTGTGGCTGTGATAATTGTGGGAGGCACTTCATGGCTGGGTTTGTCGTTGTGGAAGTGTCCGTTTGCGGAGGTCACGGGCCTGCCGTGTCATGGCTGTGGGATGACACGTGCTTTTCAAGCCATGCTGCGCGGTGACTGGCATGCGGTCATGCGGCTGCACCCATTTGCCCCGTTTTTTGCATTGGTGGGAGTGATTTGCTCCGTGGTTGCATTCCTCCCACGCGGCCTGGCAGAACGTCTGGCCGGTCAAATCGAAGTTTTTGAAAGAAAAATGAAGATTCCGGCCCTGATACTGATGGTTTTCGCACTTTTTGGCTTGCTGCGCATGCTGGGACTCTGGTATCTCCCGCCATTGCCGCAAGCGAAGGGGATCTTTAAAAAGGTTTCCAGTGCTGTCGGAAACCACAACCTAAATTAAATCAAACCAAGCACCTCATCTTATGGAACCCAACAATCAAGCAGCAGCTCTCGCGGGAGCGGCCCCCAGCGGCCTCGTCATCGGTCTTTTCGTATTGATCGCCATCGTCAGCCTCATTTGCTGGATCAAGGTGCTCATTGCCCTCTTTAAGAACGCCGGTGTCGGCCTCGGCATTCTTGGCATCATTTGCGCCATTTTCGCTTTTGTCTGGGGTTGGGTAAAAAGCGGCACCCTTGGCCTGCGTGGCACGATGATCGCGTGGACCCTCTGCATCGTCGCCTCCTTCGCCGTGCAGGGCAAGATGGCCGCTGACATGATGTCTTCTAATCCTGAGTTCCAGAAAGCTCTCAAAGAAGCCCAGCAACAGGCGGCGCCAGCTCCAGCTCCGGCCCCTGCCCCCGCTCCGGCGCCTAACAACTGATCGCCTCACGTTCAGACTCTTCACGCAAACGCCATTCCTGCTCGCAGGGATGGCGTTTTGCTGTCAGCGGCAGAAGCCCGGCTTGATCTTTGCACTGGCCGCATTCAGATGAGGTCATGGCACGATTTGAAAAGACCCCGACAGGTGAGTTCCACTCCGGTTATGGCTGCATCATCATGGCAGCCGTCATCGCGGTGTTTGGATTCATCATCTGGTGGTCCTGGTACTCGCTTGTCACCATGGACAAAGAGATCGGGGCGCTGACCCAGAACGTGCCCGGTATTCTGGCGCCGATTGCCCCGATGCCAGACCTGGAAACGAAACTGGTGGATTTCGCAAAGGCCACGAATGCGGGCAAGCCCGCCACCTTGAAACTCTCCGTGGCAGAACTCAACGCGCTGCTGGTGCTGGCCCCGGACAGCGGCAATGGCAGCTACAAGGACATGCTGCGTGTGAAGTCGCTCGATGCCGCCAAAAACCTGATCACAGCGGATGCCAGCCTGCCGATGAACACGGCGAAGTTTTGGGAGAACAAGAAGCGCTACCTCATCGGTGAGATCGATTTCAAGGTCGAGATGACCGCCGTGGGGCCGGATGCGAAGGTCAGCGCCGTGCGCGTGCCGGGCAAAGTGGTGCCGGAAGGCATGCTTCAGGGCATGCAGATGTATGGCTACCTCGGTCCCTATCAGTCACATCCGACCCTCGGACCTGTGTTGAAGACGATCAAGCAAGCGAAGGTGGAGGCCGATGGCGTCATGCTTTCCTCCCAGCCTTGACCTCTTGACACCTTGATCATGACTCATCTCCCTGAACATCCCAATCCCTGGCAGACCGTCTCCAGCCGTGAAACCTACGCCAACCCGTGGCTTCGCGTGCGTGAAGACCAGGTCATCAAGCCGACCGGCGGCCCCGGCATCTACGGCGTGGTGGAATACAAGAACATCGCCGTCGGCGTGATTCCGGTCGATGACGAGGGCTGCACTTGGCTCGTCGGCCAGTGGCGTTACTGCCACGGGCGCTACGAATGGGAGATCCCCGAAGGCGGCTGCCCGGCGGGTGAAGCGCCTGCGGAGGCGGCACGACGCGAGCTTTTGGAGGAAACCGGCATCGTGGCCGAAAAAATCGAGCCGCTGCTCTCCGGCATCCAGCTTTCCAATTCCACCACCAACGAAGTCTGCGACATCTTCATCGCCACCGGCCTCACCCACACCCAGGCGCAGCCGGAGGACACGGAGGAGCTTGAAGTGCTGCGCTTGCCACTCGCTGAGGCCATCCAAATGGCCCTTGATGGCCGGATTCGCGACAGCGTCAGCGTTTTGGCGCTGCTGGCGGTTGCCGCGAAGCTCGGTTGATCACTTCGCCTCGCCTGGAAAGAGCAGCCAGCGGTCTGCCAGCAGTTCGGTGATCTTCACGCAGTGGTCCGACTGAGCCTTGTTCGGAAACGCCAGTCGCACCGTCACTGTGGCCTTCGATCTTGGCAGATTCAACGCTGGCATCGGCGTCCCATCCGGCAACTTGTGAGGCAGCGGCACGCCAATCAGGTTGGCCAGGGCGATGCCGAGAACGGTATTGCGCTCGACGTAGCCGGTGACGTTGTGCAGGCCGTCCGGGCTGCGCAGTTTCACCGCCAGCCAGCGCCAGCTCTCACTGAACTCGTAGTTGTAGTAGCTGCTCTCGCTGGCGATAGCGCGCATCACCACCTCGCGCTGGGACCGTTCCTTCTTAAAGTCAGGCCAGCTCATCTCGCTCCAAGCCACCCAGGACTCCCAGTCCAGCAGCAGCCTGCCGCCTCGGGTGCGGTGGAAGTTGGCACGCATCCCGGCATCGGGACGGTTCGTGCATGCAAAGTGGAGGTTCAGCACCTTGGAAGTGCCCGACGTGATGATGCCAGCGGCAGTCAGGCGACCGTGCTCCGGATCTGGAGCCTTCCGCTCCTCATACTGCTGCTGCATCAGGGCTTCGACGCGTTCCGGCTCAAAGACGAAGGGCAGCCGCTCACGCCAGTTCGCCGCTTGCCCATATTTTGTCAGTACCGCCTGAGCCTCGGCCACTTGAGAATCGCCCGCTTGGATGCTTTCAAAGCTGAGTGACACATTGCTGCTGTTGGGGTCATAGAGCGGCCCGCTGGGCTTGGCTTGCTTCGCAGCCTCCACCTTGGCGATCTGCGCTAGGGTGGTCTTGATCTCAGGCTTCGAAGGCTCAGGTGCCGGGGCGGACGTAGCAAGGATGGTGCTGGATGCAGGCACGGCCTTCTTAGGGGCGACTTCCATCACCGGCTTCTCCTGCGGGCCTTGAAAGAGCCGATAGCCAAAGTAGCCGACGGCCGTCACGGCGGCGATCAAGGCCAGACTGTATGCCAGCAACAGGAGGCTGTCTTTCTGCCAGCCATTTTTCTGCGGTGTTTGGGAGGCTTCACTCATAAGACTTCAGTCAAGGTGCAATTTGGCGTCCAGTAATGGGAGAAAAATGAGGCGTTGTCGAAAAGATTCCCATGCAAATCTCCCGCCGCCAATGGCCCAGAAAAGTCACCTGAATTTTCCTTGCCCGGTAGCCGTTGCTGGCACCAACCCGCCATTGTGAGCCGGTTGGTCGTAGCGCCCGTTGTGCTGGGCTCATGGAAGAGAGTCGGGACAAGCACGCCTTCCTTGCCACTCATCTTTTCTTTCCGACATGAGCAGGGGTGGTTAACCCATAATAGGGCCTTTTTGCGTTCGATGCGGCGGTGATTCGAGCTAACTGCAAATCCTCACTGCATGGCTCCCACTCTAGAGCCGGAGCTTGTTTTTTTCCATGACCACAAGTGCATCCAATCCACGCTCGGCCCGCAAGGGATATCTCAAGCCTGCTCAAATCACCGGCTATCTTGCCGGAGCCGTTGGCACGGCCGCACTTCTTTCGGCGCTTGGATTCAATCCTGAAGTGCGACATGGTTGCCGAATGGCATATCAACAATTGGTCACAGAGGAAAGACATAAAATCGCGGCGATGAGGAGCCTCTACTTGGGCACACGTGAAATCGCCCGGCGGCTTGGCAGGCACCGAAGCACGCTCTACCGCGAACTCAAGCGCAACGCCTCGGCGCACGATGGGAACTACCGCGCCTCGCACTCGGTGCAAAAAGCCAGCGGCAGGAAGAGCCGCTCCAGGCGCAACGGTCGCTTTGGAGCCGATGACTTCGTCTGGATCGAGAGTTTGATCCGTCTCAATCTCAGCCCGGAGCAGATCGTCGGCAGGATGAGGCTGGAAGGCACGGAGGTCATGAGTCATGAAACCATCTACCGCTGGATCTGGAAGGACAAGGCAGCGGGCGGCGCACTCTGGATCTACCTGCGCGGAGCCCGCAAGCAGCGGCGCAAACGCTATGGTCGCTACGACAGCCGCGGCCGGCTGGCAGGCAAGAAGATGATCGGCAGCCGCCCCGCGTCAGTCGAGACGCGCCAGCGCATCGGTCACTGGGAGATCGACACCGTGCATGGCAAGAGCACCGCGTGCGTGCTCACCGTGGTGGAACGGCGCACGGGCCTAGTGCGCCTTGGTGCGCTGAGGCGTGCGACCAAGGAACTCACGACGCGCCGGACCATCACCCTGCTCGGAAAAGAAGCCCATCGGGTCAGAACCATCACGGCAGACAATGGCTGTGAGTTTCACGACTACGAGAAGATCGAGGCTGGACTGAAGATCGACTTCTACTTTGCCACGCCGCACCACGCCTGGGAGCGCGGAAGCAACGAAAACACCACTGGTCTGTTGCGGCAGTATCTGCCCAAAGGCACGGACTTAGCAGGACTCACCCAACCACAGTGCAATCGCCTCGCCGAGATCCTCAATAACAGGCCCCGCAAGCGCCTCGGATACCGCACCCCAAACGAGGTCTATTACTCACGTCCAGTTGTCGCACTTCAAAGTTGAAAGTATTGCGCCCCAAGCGGAAGCTGCAGTGACTGCTGTTACTTTTGGCTTCGGTTCAGAAATAACAAGAACCACGCCCGTAGATAATTGGAGCGTTGGCAATTATGGAACGATTATGGCAGGCGCCGGAGCCGCAGATTTGTGGCTACTGAATGCTTACCAAACTCAAAGCTTCAATCCAAATCAAGGCAGGGCTAGTTTTTTTGACGAAGGAACTATTCTGGGATCTGGAAACAACGGCTACCTCGGGCAGGCCTTTTTCTACCACGGCTACTTTCCTCTAATCGACTTCACCTCTGATCAGACCAACAAGTTTATCGGATTCAAGACATCCAACAACAACTGGGGTTTTGCCAATGTGAGCTGGAATGAGAATGCGAAAACTCTGACGATCCATGACGCCTGGGTGGAATCCACACCGGATACTGCCATCATAGTCCCTGAGCCCAGCCGGGCGCTGTGCTGGCGCTGGCAGGTTTCGGAGCCGTGGCCCTGCGCCGCCGCCGCAAGCAGGCGGCTTGAACGTCGCTCGACAGCATCGCTCAAGCATCCTTCTCCATCGGGCCAATGTGCCCGCCCTTTTTTTGATGCCATGCCGGATTCAGACTTTAATCAGTGTCGCGATGGGTTAACCCAAATCTGTGATGATGATTTGTTGTATGTGGCCCGAATGATGCAGAAATTAAGCACAGTGTCTTGTCCTAGAATATCAGCCGCATTTGAATCCTTTGCTCAAGCAGTTCATTGTGGCTGTCAAGCGTTTGCTTCCCTCACCCTAAACCCATGAAATCAAAGTCCTCCCTTCCCGTTTCCCTTCAGCCCATGCCCTTAGCGGCTTACCTGACGGGTGCTGTCGGCAGCACCTTCCTCATCAGCGCTCCTCAAGCCGAGGCCGCTGTCACCTCCGTCACCTTTGGCTTCGGCTCCGTGTTGAATCCTGGCACTGGTTACAGTAATTTCCAAACCACTCCCTACTTTGGTAGGTTAGCTGCCATGAACAGCTCTAATAATGTTCTGCTTGGAACCTTCTCGGGAGGTGTCTATAATAATAACGAGAGGCCCAATTATGGAGATGCAGTGGGAACCCCAAGCTTCTTTGCATCTGGCACCGTCATCGGCAATGGAAACAATGGTCCATTAGGAAGGGCCTATTTTTCTAGTAATTACGTTTCAGACCTTAATATCCCCACCAACCAGCTCAACAAGAACCTCGGCTTCCAAACTAGCGGAGGCAACTGGGGCTGGGCCAATGTGAGCTGGAATGCTTCAGCGAAAGCCTTGACGATTAACTCCGCTTACGTCGAGTCTGTGGCAGGCAACACCATCACCGTGGGCGACATCGGAGCCGTCCCCGAGCCCAGCCGGGCGCTGCTGGCGCTGGCAGGCTTCGGAGCCGTGGCCCTGCGCCGCAGGCGAAAGCAGGCGGCTTAAGCCTCGGCTCCGCAGCATCGACTCAACCATCACGCAGGTGCGGGCAGCAGTGCCCGCACCTTTTTTTGTGGCGACCGAACCGGGAGGTGAATCACAGAGAGCTGTGAACCCATTGGCAACAGAATGAAGGCAAAAGAATAAAAACATTCTGCTGTCTTCATTCTGTTGCCAAGAATCAGAAATTAGTAAGACGCGAGGCTGATGAAATGACGCCTGAATCAGAAATCTCTGTGTCAATCGTGGTTCGCTTTGCGGCTTCGCAACTGTGGTTTAAACCATTCCCTTTTCCCCAAGATCATGCCTGACAACTCACACCCTAAACCCAGACTCCTCCTCGTCGGTTGGGACAGCGCGGACTGGAAGATCATCCAACCGCTCGTCGATGCCGGGCAGATGCCTGCGTTGCAGCGCCTGCTGGAAGAGGGCACCTCGGGCAATCTGACCACGCTGGACCCGCAGCTCTCGCCGATGCTGTGGACGAGCATCGCCACCGGAAAACATGCCTACCATCATGGCGTGCCGGGCTTCACGGAGGTGAATGAAGCTGGACAGGTGGTGCCGGTTTCTGCCGCGACCCGCCGCTGCAAAACGGTGTGGGAGATGCTGGGAGAACGCGGGCTGAAATCGCATGTGGTGAGCTGGTTTGCCACACAGGGGGAGCAGCATCCGCAGGGCTGCATCGTCTCGAACCTCTACAACAGCTTCAAGCACCAGGAAGAAGACGCGCCGGAAGACTGGCCGAAGCCCGCGCCAGGCACTTACTGGCCGGAAGACCTCGCCGAGCACCTCAATGAGCGCCGTGTGAGCCCCTGGGACATCGACCCGGATGAAGTGCTGCGTTTGTTCGTGCCCGATGCGCCGACGATTGACCAAAAGAAAGACCAGCGTCTCTGGCATCTGGCGCAACGTCTCGCCGAGGCCAGCAGCGTTCACTCCGCCGCGTGCTGGCTGATGGAGAACCGGCCGGACTGGGACTTCACGGCCATTTATTACCGGGCCATCGACGAGATCTGCCACGAGTTCATGCCCTTTCACCCGCCGCAGATGCCGGGCGCACCGGATGCTGACTTCGCGCTCTACAAAGACGTGGTGAACAGCGCCTACCGCTTCCACGACCTGCTGCTGGCCCGCCTGATGCAGATCGCCGGTCCTGATACCGCGATCATGCTGGTGAGCGACCACGGTTTCCACAGCGATCACCTGCGCCCCACCTTCACACCGCGTGTTCCCGCTGGCATCACCGTGTGGCATCGCCCCCAGGGCATCTTTGCCGCCGCCGGTCCCGGCTTCAAACAGGATGCGCTCATCTACGGTGCCCGCCTGCTCGATGTGACGCCGACGATCCTGACCTACTTTGATCTCCCCGTCGGCCAGGACATGGAAGGCCGCGTGCTGCGTGAGGCGTTTGAGGAAGCCCCGGAGGTGAAGACGATTCCGACCTGGGAAAGTGAATCGAAGCCCCGTCCTTCCCAAACCTCCCAGCTCACCGACGCCGACAACAAGGCGCTGCTGCAGCAGTTCGTCGATCTCGGTTACATCAACGAGATCTCTGACGATCCCGGCGAAGCCGCCGAGGAAACCAACCGCGAGAACACCTGGAACATGGCCCGCGCCTGCATGGACACTGGCCGCCACGAGCAGGCGCTGCCGATGCTGGAGGACATTTATCATCGCTACCCCGAGCGCCTCGACTACGCCCAGGTGCTCGCCCGTTGCTACCTGCGCCTCGGCCTGCTCAATGAGGCGGAGAAGACCGTCGCGGCCATCCTAGAAGGTTTTGGCGACAAAACGGGCGCGCACATGATCCAGGCGAACATCGCCATCGAGCGCAAGCAGCCCGCAAAGGCGCTGGAGCACCTCGCCATCGTCGCCGAGCAGCGTCCACATGATCTCGCCCACCTGAGCCTGCGCATCGAGGCATTGCTGAAGCTCCATCGCTGGGAAGACTGCCAGCAGACCTGCCACACCACGCTGGAGGTCGATCCGCACAACGCGCTCGCCCACATCGGCCTCGCCCGCTCGGCGCTGCATCTCGATCAGCCAGAAGACGCCGTCGATTACGCACTGGCTGCCACCGGCTTCCAATACGGCAATCCACGCGGCCATTTCCTGCTCGGCGTCGCGCTCGTCACGCTCAAGCAGTGGGACGCCGCCGCGCAAGCTCTCAGCCTCGCCACGCAGCTCTCACCGCACTTTTATCCCGCGTGGCATTACCTCGCCGCCGCGCTGCGCGGACAAGGCAAACACCGAAGCCGCTGATGGCGCGCTCTTGAAGCTCAAACTGCTCCGCAGCGAGCACCGCAAGGCCGAGAAGGAGCGCACCGAGCGCATCCGCCAGGAAAGCGCCGCCCGCGTGCCTGCCCTCGCCGCCGAAGGTCAGCGCCGACTCGAAGAAAAACGCGAACGCGAAGCCGCCAGCAAGAGCGACATGCCCGCCGATCAGGAGTTCGTGCTCGTCAGCGGCCTGCCGCGCAGCGGCACCAGCCTCATGATGCAGATGCTTCGCGCCGGTGGCATGGAGCTCATGCACGATGGCAAACGCGAGGCCGACATCGACAATCCCGAAGGCTACTGGGAATGGGAAGACATCAAGAACCTGCCCAAGCGCCCGCTCCTCATCGAGCAGGCGCACGGCAAGGCCACCAAGGTCATCAGCGCCCTCCTCCCTGCCCTGCCGCCGAAGCACAAGTTCAAGATCATCTTCATGACCCGGCCCGTGCAGGAGGTCGTCGCCAGCCAATGGAAGATGCTGGAGCACAAAGGCACGAACCCGAAGACCGAGCGCGAGCACCTTGAAACCGCGCAGCAAAAGCACGCCCTCGAAATCCTCGCGGTGCTGCGCAAGCACCCGCGCGTCAGTTTGCTGGAGGTCGATTACCCTGCCCTTGTTCGCGATCCGCAAACCGGAGCCAGTCGCATCGCCGACTTCCTCGGTGACGAACGCGTACCGCAACGCCAGTCGATGCCCGGTGTCGTGAAACCGCAACTCCACCGCCAACGATCTGCTCCAGCCGATGTTGAATGCACCTCGAGTTGATCATTTTTCCTCCCCCGGAAACAAGACCCAGCGGTCTGCCATCAGATCGGTGATGCGCACGCAATGATCCGTGCGGGCATCCTTGGGAAAAACAACACGCACCGTGACGAGTGCCTTAGAGCTTGGACGTGCGAGAGCAGGCACGGGGGTGTCTTCCGACAGTTTGTTCGGCAAGGGCACACCGATCAGGTTGGCGACTGCGACGCCGAGGTGAGTATCACGCCGCACATAGCCTGTAAGGCTGTGCATCCCATCAGCGCTGCGGAGTTTCACCGCCAGCCAGCGCCAGTTCTCGGAGAACTCGAAGTTGTAGTAGTCGGATTCGCTGGCGACAGCACGCAGGAGAGTTTGTTTTTGCGGACGCTTTTTTTTCAATTCGTCCCAAGACATCTCGCTCCATGTCACCCAAGACTCCCAGTCCAGCAGGAGTTTGCCGCTGTTGTTGCGATGAAAGTTGGCACGCAGGCCAAAGCCGGGACGTGAGGCGCACTCGAAGCGCAAATTGAGAACCTTGGACTCACCGGCTGAAAGAGTTCCCGCTCCGAGAAAACGTCCGGGGGCCGGTTCGGGCTGCCCGCGCTTCTCGTAAAACTCGCTCATGCGTTCCCCGGCACGCTCCGGCTGAAAGACAAATGGCAGACGCTCACGCCAGGAGGCGGCCTTGAGGTAGTTTTCCAAAATGGAACGGGCATCCACGACTTCGACCGCATCTGACTTCAAGCTGGTGTATGTGATGGGGACTCGCTCACGACGGCGCTCGTCCTCCGATGGTTCTGGCGTGGTTTTGGCGGCTTGCGGCAGGCTCGCGACTGGCGCGGAACTGCTCGCCCGCGTGATTTTGGGCAATGAAGAAGTCTTGGGCGGCAAAGGCCGCGCAGGTGACGGCGATGGCGCGGATTCATACTCCAAAGCACGTCGGGCCGACTCCATCCGCCGCTGGCGCAATCCGTAGAGCACCACCACCGTGAAACCCACCACCCCCAATAGCAGGATGGCGATCAATATCCCTTTGAGTGAACTGCCCCTGTTTTGCCAACGGTGGCCGCGTGATCTGAAAGACGGGAATGACAGACTTTGAGTGGCCGAGACATTGAGCAGATGGCGCATGAGATTCGGGGAATTACCTGCCAACGATTAGGCCGGAAATGGCAATCTGAAGCAAGAATAGATTGCCAGCCATGTCAAAAACCAGCAATATCGTGCTGAGTTTTTCACCCGACGTGCATTTATGAAACGCCCTCCGCAATCCGGCCTTCAAGCAGAGAAAGCATGGAAAAAATATTCCGCCGCCGGCATGGCGTTGGTCGCCACAGGGGTTGCGACACGGGAGGCGCAGGGCGGAACGATTCTCTACACTGCCATCAACCAGCAGATCACGGATTCGTCTCCCGGCACCTTTGCTTTCGACCTGGATAACAGCGGCAGCGCCCCTTACTGGGTGCAAACCATCGATCCCAAGGGACCCGAAATGGATTTTGAAATCTATTTCGATGGAAATGAAGTTCTCAAATTCAACGGTTACAGCCCGGCTTTTGATGCCGATGTCGCTGCCACCGAATTCTCAGGTGGCTGGACTTATCTGAACAAGCTCGCTGAGGACAGCGTCATTGGTTCCAATCTGAACTGGCCTACCAATGGATTTGTGAAGTACATGGAGCGCAATGACAGTGGCAGTAGTGAATGGGCAGGCGGGGCGGACGCCTATGTCGGATTGCGCCTTAGCTACGATGGCAACGCCACCAACCACTACGGCTGGGCGCACGTTAATTACGATGACACAAACAATGTCATGACGTTGGTGGGGGTTGCCATGGAGACCACCCCGGACACTGCCATCAGGGCTGGAGACATGGTTCCGGAACCGTCCCGAGCCTTGCTTCTTGCCTTGGGCATCGGTGGCACCGTGCTGCGCCGTCGCAGACAGAAAGCTTGAGATTGAGGGGTTAATGATTTTGCATCGTCGCCATCGGTACATTCGAATCGCGCATGAGCCGTCCCAAACTTCTTCTCGTCGGCTGGGACAGCGCGGACTGGAAGGTTCTTTACCCGCTGGTGGATCGCGGGCAGATGCCGATGCTGCGGCGTGTTGTTGAAAGCGGTGTGTCGGGCAACCTCCGCACGCTGGAACCAGTGCTCTCGCCGATGCTGTGGACGAGCATCGCCACGGGCAAACGCGCTTACGATCATGGAGTGCTCGGCTTCACCGAAGTCGATGCCCTCTCACAACGCGTTCAGCCTGTCACCGCCTCAACCCGTCGCTGCGCCGCGCTTTGGAACATCCTGGCCGCGCAGGGCTTGAAATGCCATGTCCTAGGCTGGTTCGCCACGCATGGGGAGCAGATTCCCGGCGGCGGAGTCGTTTCAAACCTCTTCCCAGCGCCCACCGCGAAGCCGGGAGAAGAATGGCCGCCAGCGCCACGCGGCACCATCTGGCCGGAGGGCAATGCGGAAGTTCTCAATGAACTACGTGTCAGCCCGGAAGACATCGAAGGCGACACGATCGGCCTTTTCTGTCCGCGCTGGGCGGAGATCGACACCACGAAGGATCATCGCCTCAATCACCTGCGCATTCATCTGGCGGAGGCTTTCAGCATCCAGGCGGCGGCATGCTGGACACTGGAGAACACCGAATGGGACTTCACCGCCGTCTATTTCCGTGCCATCGACGAGATCGCGCATCATTTCATGCCGTACCACCCGCTGAAGCTCGACGGCGTGCCGCAGACAGACTTCGAGCTGTATCAGGAAGTAATCAACAGCACATGCCGCATGCATGATCTCATGCTGGCGCGGCTCATCTCCCTCGCCGGGCCGGACACGCATGTGATGCTGGTGAGCGATCACGGGTTTCACAGCGACCATCTGCGGCCTAAATTCGTCCCGCGCGTCCCGGCCGGCATCACCGTGTGGCATCGCGACCACGGCATCTTCGCCGCCGCAGGCCCCAAGTTTGCCAAAGACGAGCTCGTGCATGGTGCCTCGCTCCTCGACATCGCTCCCACTGTTCTGCAACTCTTCGACCTGCCAATTGGCAGGGACATGGAGGGCCGCGTGCTGGCGGATGCTTTCGTCCAAATGCCGGACATCAAAACCGTTCCGACTTGGGAAGGCCCGCAAACCGCGCATGCCCGCGCCTCCTCGCGGCTTTCCGATGCTGAAAACCAGGCGCTCATCGAGCAATTCGCCGCGCTCGGTTATCTCGAAAAACCCACGGGCAACCCGAATCGCGACGCGGCGCAGGTGGATCGTGAAAACCGCTGGTCCTTGGCCCGCGCCTTGATGGACGGCGGACGCTACATCAAAGCACTGCCGTTGCTGGAAGACCTGCATCATGAAGCCCCTGAGCGCACTGACTTCGCACAACTGCTGGCCCGCTGTCAGATTCGCCTTGGTCTGCTCGACGAAGCGCAACAGAGCATGGACGCCATCCTGGAGACGTCCGGCAACGCGCCCGTGGCAGCCATGCTTCGCGCGCAGATTGCCTTGGAGCGCCGGGATGCCGCCCAAGCGCTCAAGTGGCTCGACACCGCGCGCTCCAGCACGCTGGTCGAAGAACCGCGCTTTTGGCGGCAGCTATGCTTCACTTTGATTTCATTGCGCTGTTGGCCACAGGCGAGGGAAGCGGCGGAAAAACTCATCCAGCTCGATCCTGAGGACTCGCAGGGCCACCTCGGCCTCGCCATCGCTCATTTGCATCAAAATCGTCCTGATGAGGCCATCGAATGCGCGCTTCAGGCCACCGCGCTCGACTTCCACCTGCCACGCGCCCATTTCATCCTCGCCCGCGCCCTGCTGCGTCTGCGCGATCTCGAACGCGCCGAGCAGGCGCTGCGCACCGCGCTGAAAATCATGCCCGCCTTTCCGCAGGCATTGCAATTGCTGGCAGCTCTTTGTCGCGCCAGCAACCGCTGGCAGGAAAGCCAGAACCTCTTGATCGCCCGTCTCGGCATCCTCAATCGCCGGGTTCAACAAGTTGCTGACATGGCAAAGTGGCGCGCAGAAGCGGCAGAACTCGCCCGAAACAGTGTCCCATCCACCAAGCCGCCAGAACAACCGGCCGCTTCGTCCGCTTTCCAGCCGCTGGACATCGTCATCGTCACCGGCCTGCCGCGCAGCGGCACCAGCCTCATGATGCAGATGCTCCACGCTGGCGGCCACCCCGTGCTCACCGATGGCAAACGCGCTGCCGACACCAACAACGAGCGCGGTTACTTCGAGTGGGAGGAGATCAAACGGCTGCCGAATGATCCACGCGTGATCGAGCAGGCTGCGGGCAAGGCCGTGAAAGTCGTCACCCCGCTGCTGCCTCATCTGCCGGGCGGTCATCGTTACAAGTTCATCGTCATGCGCCGCCCTCTCACCGAAGTGGCCCGCAGCCAGCAGGTCATGCGCTTCGGAAAGCCGGGGACGCCTGGGGATCTCGAAGACATCCTCCCACTGCTGGAGAAGCATTGGGAGGGTGCCATCCAATTGCTTGGCAGAGTTCCAGAAAACGGGCTGCTGGAGGTCGATTACCCCTCGCTGGTGCGCGATCCATTGGCATGGGTAGGACGGCTTGTCGCGTTCATGGGTGAGGAATCACTTCCTCAACGCGATCAAATGGCATCCGTCGTCAAACCACAGCTTCACCGTCAGCGCAGCGCATGAAACCGGTGCTCTGGCTCTTCGGCCTGCCATCCTCTGGCAAGACGACGCTTTCACGGGCCTTGCGTGATCATCTGCAAGCCGCAGGCCAGCCCGTCGTGCTCCTCGATGGTGATGACCTCCGCTCCGGCCTCTGCGCCGACCTCGGTTTCAGCGATGCCGACCGCAGCGAGAACCTGCGCCGGGCCGCGCATCTGGCGAAATTGATCACCGATCAGGGGAACATCGTTGTCTGCGCCTTCGTGACTCCCAAAGAGCACCACCGCGCGCTCGTGCGTCAGATTCTAGGCGAACGAGTCCGTTTCATCCACATCGACTGCCCGCTCGAAGTTTGCGTCTCCCGCGATGTCAAAGGACTCTACGCCAAAGCCTCCGCCAGTCAGATGAGCGGCATGACCGGCACGCAGGATGCCTTTGAGCCGCCGCGGCTGCCCCACCTCGTCATTGAAACCGGCCGGGCTTCCGTTCATGAGGCTACGGATCATCTTTTAGCAGTCTTGAAAGCGCCCTGAGTTCGCGGCTGGAAGCCTGTTGAAAAAAAGCCGCCCACCCGCAGGTTGAGCACGCATGGACGCTCCTCCTGACAAACTCACCGCCCTGTCGTTGCCGCCACCGTTGCCTCCGGCCAAACCGCCCGGCCCCCGTCTTGGCATGGCGCTGCTGGTGAGCTTTCTCTTTTATGTCGTGGTCTTTGCCGTGACCATCCCCATCGCCATCTACGGCGCGGTGAGCAAGCAGACGCCTGATTCCATCCTCATCACGTTCGCAAGCCAGATAGCAGGGTGGCCGGCGGCCCTCTGGCTGGGACTGGTGTTCATCAAACGGCCCTGGAGCGGCTCCTACGCCATCCAAGGCTTCCCATCGCGCATCCTGCCCGGTCTCATCATCGGCTGCTTCGGCCTGACCATCGTGCTCCTCCACCTTGCCAGCCTCATCCCGATGCCGGATGCCATCAAACAGGCATTCCTGGGCCTGATGCAAGGCAACGCCGTGATCTTCTTCGTCTCCATCACGCTGATCGCCCCCGTCGCGGAGGAATTGTTTTTTCGCGGCTGGATGCTCCGTGGTTTCCTCGCCAATTACTCTGCGGCAAAATCCATCTGGCTCACGGCAGTCATCTTCGCCCTCTTCC
>CAMCWM010000083.1 GCA_945882215.1 Akkermansia muciniphila
ATCGACCCCGGCAACGCCGTCTGGGCGCTGGAGGAACCTTTGAAGCACCTCGAAATCCTCGGCCCGCTCACCATTTGCAGCAGCGTACGTGACAGCATGCTCTGGGAGGATGAAAAAGGCGCGGTCGTTGTACAATGGACCGCCATTGGCGAAGGCCTCGTCGATTTCAAAGCCTACGCCAAACGCTTTGCCGAACTCGCCCCCGGTGTCCCGCTGCAAGTCGAAACCATTTCCGGCTTCGCACGCCCCTTCGAGCACCAGAAGGACGAGTTCTGGAAGAACTTTCCCGATCACCGCGACAGCGACATGTTCAAAGCCTGGCTCGCCATGGCAAAGCGTGGCAAAAAGATCGACAGCTTCAAAGCACCCGACGGTCCTGGCAAAAAAGACGCCGAAATCGCTTACCAAAAAGGCGAGTGCGAACGCAGTTTTGCCTGGCTGCGCGCAAATGCGTGATTGCACATCGCCCTGCTTCGCGATACATCGCCGCACGTCCGATGCGTGGATAGCTCAGTGGTAGAGCGGCTCGTTTACACCGAGTTGGTCGGGGGTTCGAATCCCTCTCCGCGCACCACCCCTGCCCCGTCATGCCTGCCTGCCAGATCGAGGAGTATCACGACACACCGCAGGCGCGGGACGAGCTCATCCCTTGGCTCGTCGCCACCGATCCACAGCCTCTCTCCGCTGAAATCTGGCAGCGCCGGCTCTCCCACTGGTGGGATCAAAACCCCTTCGCCACCCTGCGCAGCGAACGCGGCTGGCTGCTGAGGCACGAAGGTGAAATCTGCGGCTTTCTGGGACTCATCCCCTCCTGCTACGCAGTAAACGGGCGGCCTGTGCCCGCCTTCATCGCCTCCACCTGGCGTGTCGATGAGGCGCATCGCAACGCCAGTCTGCCCATGCTCATGAAATTCCGGCGGCTGTCCGCCGAAACAATCATCGCCGACACCACGCCCACACCCAAGGTGCAGGCACTTCTGCAATGCAATGGCTGGAGCTGCCTGACGGACATCCAGCGCCGCTTTGTCCCGCTCGGTGTGGTTCAAAGAATCCTCCAGCGCCGTTCCTGGCCCGTTTTGCAGCCTGGACTGCGCATCACGCGCGATCCGTCCGAAGTCCAAAGCATCGCCGCATCCTGCATGCCGTCCGCAGGTATCGAAAAATGGATCACACCAGAATATTTGCGCTGGCTCGCCGCGTCGCCCATGCGCAGGCATGAGTTCATCGGAGTCATCAACACCTCCGGCTGCCTCAGCAGCTATCTTTTCCTCACGCCGAAACGCATTCGCGGCATCCCCGCATGGATGGAGATCGATCATTTCTCCGTTTCCTGCAACTCCGAAGAGCTGCATGCCCTTGTCGGCGAAATCGTGCGCAATCCATCCCTGCTCGGCAGCGAACGCCTGCTCTCGCTCGCCGCGTTCCCTGGCGACCTCTCATGGGATTCCACGCCCGCGTTGCACCAGCGCACCGAACACGTCTGCCACTGCTTCGCAATTCCGGCAGCCCTCCAGGCATTGTCCAAGCACACCGTCCTCGCCGAGGGCGACTGGGGCTTGTGATGCGCTTCACACCAGCTTCTCAATCACCGCCAGCAGGTGGTTCCCGGTCGCAAACGTGTCCACCGTCATCATCTCGTCGGGAATCTGCACACCGAGCCGGGCTTCGATGTCCATCAGCAGGTCAATCGATGCCATCGAGTCCAACCCCAGCTTGCCCAGGTCTTCATCCATCGGCACCGGCGTATCAGCGCTGAGAAAGCGCAGATGCGGGCGGAGGATTTCCTGGAGCTTGGGGGCAAGGTCTGTGGCGGTCATGTGCGCACGGCCATAACAAAGGTTCACTCTCCGCGCAAGTTCGCGTGCCAGCACGGCAGAAACCATGTCTCCACCACCTCCGTGCCGCGATACGCCACCTCGGCAGGTGTTTCATGGCTCAGGAAGCCCAGCAGGCTCGCCGTCAGCCCATACGCACCCACATTCGGCACCGCCAGCACATCCCCCACCTCCACGGGAGCCATCTTCTGTCCGCGAGCCAGGCTGTCCAGCGGACTGCACAGCGGTCCCACCACATCTGCCACCATCTCGCCCTCGCGCCGCGCCGTGAGATTTTGCAACGCGATCGCCGCACGTGGAATGCGTCCAAGGCCCGACATGCCACCCAGGTGATGAATCCCCGTGTCCAGCACCACAAACGTCTTCTTTCCCGCCTGCTTCACGTCCAAAACTGTCGTGATCAAGGTTCCGCTGCCCGCGCACAAATAACGGCCTGATTCAAAGCAAAGCTGTGCTTTTCCATGCAGCAGCGAAGCCTTCCAAACCACATCCAAAGCCTCACGCAAGCCGCTCAAATCTGGCGCGACGGCATCACTCGCATATGGCCACGGAAAACCGCCACCTGCGTTCACCACGCTGCATTCGAAGCCCAGCGCGCGTGAAACACGCTCCGCCGTCTCCAGCGCACAATGCGTGTTCTTCGCCAGCGCCTCCACCGATGCCACCTGCGTGCCGAAATACACATGCACACCGTTCAGCGTCACATTCGGCAGCCGCAGTTTTTCCGCCGCGCCGTCCGCCAGCAGCAGCGACTCCTCGAAGCCGAACTGACTCTCCACCCCGCTCATCGCCAAACGTGCATCGGGAACCTGTTGCGGGTTCACCCGCAACATCGCGGTGATCTCCACCCCCGCGCTCACAGCCATCTTGGAAAGCCGCGCCGCATCCGTGAAGCTCTCACAAGAAAAATGCCGCACTCCCTGGTCCAGCGCGGTTTGAATCACCTTCTCCGACTTTCCAGGCCCTCCAAGCACGATGCCAGCGCTGAACCCGGCGTTTTGCGCCGCCATCAATTCGCCCTCCGAGGTGATCTCTGCACACACACCTTGTTCACGTAACTCACGTGCGATCGCCGGCAGCGGATTCGCCTTGAACGAGTAGTACAGCCTCGATCCCTCCGGCAACGCCTCGATCAGCATTCGCGCCCTCTCGGCGACCACGTCGAGATCATACGCAAACAGCGGCGATCCAAACTCGGCGATCAGTTTCTGGGCAAAGTCCGTGTTCATAAGTCAAAGCATCGCCCGCAGCGCCTTTCGATCCACTTTCTGATTTCCGGTCTTCGGCAGTTCTGGCAAAAAAATCACCCGGTTCGGCACCTTGGCCGGTTCCAGCTTCATGCTCAGCGTCTGGATCAGCTTCGCCTCGTCGAACGCGGCATCGGAAACACTCACAAACAGGCACAATTGGTCTCGCGCCTCGTCCTTCACGCAACCGGCCGCCACCACGTCGAGAATGCGGCAGGCTTCCTCCTCCACTTCTGCCGGGCTCAGCCGATGCCCCTTGTGCTTGATCAAGAAATCGCTGCGACCGTGGAAATGCAGAAAGCCCTCAGCGTCCACGCTGCCAAAATCTCCGCTCACCAGCACGCGTGAGTGGCCTTCGCCGATGAACTTGTAGCGCTTCGCCGTCTCCTCCGGCGCGCGCCAGTAGCCCAGCGCCAGATGCCGTCCACGCACGCACAGCTCGCCTGTTTCACCCGGTGGCAGGCGGTTGCCGTTCGCATCCATCGCAAACACCTCCGTGCCATCCAGCGCACGGCCCACCGACTCCGGCTTCGCCTCCAACTCTTCCGGCAGCAGGATCGACACTCGCTTGCACTCCGTCAGCCCATACATCGGGTAAACTCGGGCCTGCGGGAACAGCTCGCGCAGGCTTTGAATGTAACTCTGCGGCAGATGATCGCCCGTGTTGGTGATCACCCGTAGCTTCGGCAGCGCCACGGGTCGGTAGCGCTGCATCTTGATCAGTCCGCCAAACAACGTCGGCACGCCCGGCAGCACGCTGATCTCCTGCGCCGCCAAAATGCGCGGCAGCTCCGGCCCTGCCATCTCCGGCCGGCCGATGAACACGCTCGCGCCCACCATCGCCGCGTAAAAAAGCTGATACAGCCCGTAGTCGAATGACAGCGGCAGGAAAATCGCCACGCGATCCTCTGCTCGATACTGCAATCGCGCCTGAATCGCCGCCGTGACGAAGCGCACGTTGTCATGCGTCAAAATCACCCCACGCGGTGTGCCCGTGGAGCCTGACGTGAACACCAGGAACGCCGGATCTTGGTCAATCCCCGGAAACGGCACATGCTTTGGCTCTGGCGTCGCGATCAATTCAGCAAACGGTGTGCGGACGCCCCCGTCCGTCCATACGAGCGGTATTTCGCCGAATTCTTCCCGAAGTGAGGCGGTGGACTGTTCGAGCAGGCCCAGCTTCGGCTCCGTCTGCTCCAAAATGCGCCGCAGGCCCTCCGGCTTCATCTGCGGATGCAAAATCACCGCGATGGCCCCGATCTGCGCCACGGCGAAAAACATCAGCACCGTTTCGATCCGGTTCTCCGTCACCATCACCACACGGTCCCCGCGCCCGATGCCCCTCGCGTCCAGCCATGTCGCGATGCTCGCGATCCGCCGCCATGTTTCCGCATAGGTTAGTGATTCATTTCCATGCCTCAAATACTCCCGTTCCGGCCAGCGTCGCGCTCCTTCGCGCACATAGCTCGCAATCGTCCACGCCGCATGCGGCCCGTCAGGCAAAAAGGAGTGTTCGTCGTGATTCATGGGGCAAACCGTCGAAAACGCTACGGTCCAGCCTGCGTGAAATCAACCATTCGTCATTTCCCCACCCTCATCCATTTCACGGCTTCCATGCCGCTGGCGAGTTCCTTCACACGGATCTCCCAGGTGCCGGGATCATCGTTCGGGGCGAGGTTGAGGCTGAGTTCGACGATGCCGTTCTCGGCGGCGTAGAAGCCGCTACCCTCGGCTGCGCTGCCATTCGCGTCGCGAATTTCGACACGCACGGGGATCACCGCCTTCGTCGGTGCTTCTTGAGTGGTGGTGATGCGGGCAGAAATCTTGGCCGTGTTGCTCAGCGTGGCATTCTCAGGCACGTCGAGCTGGATGCCGAGCAGCGGTTTGGGCAGCACCATGAAGATTTTGCCATCGCAGGGGCCGAGTTCGACCGGCCAGCTCATGCTGCCGTCCTCGCCGCGTTTCGGCACGATGAACTGTGTGCCGGTGAGCTCATACACATTAGCGGATTCCGCCTTCAAACTGACGAATCCCTTCGAAGGCAGCCCATTTTCCATCACAAGGCCATGCTGGCCCACATAACTGCCGTATTCGCGATGGTCGTTCACCACGAAGACATACGTTGCGTCGCCAAATTTCCGTGTGCGCACGATGATCTCGGGGTTGTCGCAGTTTGCGCGCTGCGGCAACGCGAAACCGCCGAGCGTCTTCGCAAGCCCCAGGAGCTTCGCTTTATCCTCAGCGGCCTTTTTCTCGCGCTTGAAGGTCTGAATCGTAAAATCGGCCTTCAAGCCGGGGCAGAGAAACTCATCCGCCACGATCTTGCCGCCCTTCTTCTGCCAGTCGGCGATGCGCGTGACGACGGACTTCGTCAGCACGTCGCAAAACGGCATCAGCAGCACCTTGCGGCCGCTCAGGCCGCTTTTGAGCAGCGTTTCTTCGAAGAGGATGTCCGTCTGCACATGCGCATGTTGCAGCGCCAGCCACACATCCGCCTCCCAGCCGTTGTTCGAGCCGTAACCGCCGCGCCGGGCGAACATCTGCGAGGTGAAGCTCTCCAGAAACGCCACCTCGCTCCTTTCGTCAGGAATCGCCATCAACGTCGGCCCCAGCGGCTCGATCACGTCATGCACGAGCTGTTTGAGCACCGGCGCGGTGTTCGGATTCGTGAAGCGATAACCACCAGGGCTGTCGGTGGCCACGAGCGACTGCCAGCCGTGATACATGATGCCCTGGATCGGTCGCGAGATCTTCGTCCACAGCGCCTCTTTCAAATGCATCGGCGCGATGGTGATGTAGGCGGCCTCCGGGTCATGATCCTCCCACGCCACGACCTCGCCAGGTGCCTTGCTGCCGATGGGCGCAGTTTGGGAGCGATACCAAATCAACTGCGTCATCTTCATCACGCGCTGGTTCTTGCCGCTCGCGGCGCTCATCGCGAAAAGCTGATCTGCGCACATGCCGATCTTCTGCGGATCAGGATAGGTGTAGGTCCAGTGCGAAATCACATCCACTCCACCGCCCGCGCCGCTGATGCTTGGCTGCCGCACCGCAGGATCAAAGAAGGTCCACACCTTGCCGCTGGTCTTCACTCCGCGGCTCAACGACGTGTGCAGGCCGTTCCAGCCATCGCCCACCGTCCAGAACCAGCGCAGGTATTTCAAAATAGGATGGTCGTCCGCGATCACGCGATCCGCTGGAAAATCCTTCAGACTTGTCCAGTCCACACCACCTTTCGTCGTGATCTCGGCGGGGATGTCCGCGTTGGCGAACTTCTTGTACGCCTCCACATCCACCGCGTTGAAGCTCACCTGGCTGCTGTCGCGCACTTCCGTGTCGATCAGCGCCGTGGTGAACGCCGGATGATCCCCATACGCCTTCGCCACGCTCATGCCCACCACCTGGAAAAACGGCGCGAACTCGGGCGTCGATGCCGCGATGTCCTGCCGCGCATACGGCTTCCCGGCACGATCCACGCGCAGGTTTTTCGGATCGCTCTCCAAAGCGCGGCTCGGCGAGAGGCTGGCGACAACTTCGAGGCCGTTTTTGAGCGCATGGTCGAGCATCTCGCGATTCTTCGCGATCCCCTCCGGCTTCGCGGGCGGTCCAACGGTGCGGTTGGCCCAGAGCGAGCCGTAGTCCGCTCCCAAGCCGATGAAGTGTGTGAATCCAATGTCTTTGAGTCGCGGAATCTCGTCGCCACCCGCACCCCACATGATCACCGGCATGCGTGGCGGCATGCGCGGCACGATTTGCAGCGTCGTGGACTGCTCCGTGGCGTAGTCACCGACCTCAAACCTCGCCCGCAGGTCGTATTCCGCAGCTTTGAGTGCCGTATTGATCACATACTTCGCCGTGAAACTCTTTCCGGCCGCCAGATCGGGCACGATGAACTCCTCGTTCTTTCCGCCCAGGCTCACCGCAAGTTTCGCCGCCATCATGGTTTCGCGCCGCAGGTTCGTCACCACGATCTCAACCGGCTTCGCCGTCTCCATCCGCCGCCAAACCTGTCGGGTGCTCGTAATCTGCATCTGCACGCGCTCGAAACTCAGCACGCCGTCGCAGATGCGCACCTCGTCGATCAAACCGGGGAAACCGCCGTAATTGCTGCCCAGCCGGTCGCCGATGCTCAAGCCCTTCGTTCCCGACACCACCGCGCCGTAGCCTTCGATCTTCGAACCGCCTGCCGCCGTGCCATTGCGATAAAACTTCCCTTCGCCCGCACCATCGTAAGTGAAGGCGACATGCTGCCACGCGTCCGTTTCGAGCTTGAAGGGCTGCGAGTAGATCTGCTTCGATTCCGCGCCGAAACCCAGCGTCACAAACATGCGCCGCATCCCGCCTTTGTCCGCCTCGCCGATCTGCCACTGGTAGTCGGTGTGATCGACATACTTCTTGTCGAGCAGGTAGCAGCGCAGCTCCGGCTTGAACTCCGCCTTCGCCTTGATCCACATCTCCATCGTGAACGCCCCCTTCAACGCCTTCACCTCCACCAGCGCCGCGTGGCGCTTGTCCTGCACCGGAAACCCCGGAAACGACTCCAAACAGCCGCCGAACCGGCCTTTCGGATTCAAAACAGCTCCGTTCAGCTTCTGCCCATCCACTTTCTCAAACGACCAATGCCCGAGCACATGCGCACCTGTGGCATCCTCCTTCGTGTAGCCGATCTCCCAGGTTTCTTGCAGCGCATGGGCTGACCACGGAAAACACAGAGCACACAGAAGAAGGAAACGAGCCGGTTGGAGCATGGCACACTCATACGAAGCGGAACGCGGTCTTTGCGCAGCGAACACTGCTCCGATCACGCTTTGATCGCCCACCGCAGCTTCGCCGGTCCCGCACGCGGATTGTCGCGCATTTCCTGCGAAGATGGGCGGATCACCTCGTCGTTGGCGGCGCTGAAGAGGCCGCTGCGCAGGCCGTCGCGGAAGAGGTGCTTCACACGTCGATCTTCGCCGGAATGGAAGGTCAAAATGGCGACGCGGGCGCCGGGACGCAGACAGCTCGGCAATTGATGCAGGAAGGTGTCGAGCGCGGTGAATTCCTCGTTCACGGCGATGCGCAGGGCCTGGAACACGCGGCGCACAGTGAACTCGCGCTCTTCCTCGTCCATGCGATGCGGCAGGGCGCGGCGCACGGCTTCGGCCAGCGAGCGGGTGGTGGCGTGATCGGTGCCGGCGAGTGCATCGGCGAGCAGGCCAGCGTGACGTTCGTCGGCGTTTTCTTCGAGGATCGTCTTCAGCTTCGCGGCTGAGAGCTTTTGCAGCAGATCGCGGGCGGAGACGCCGCGCTGCGGATTCATGCGCATGTCGAGCGGGCCGTCGTGCTTGAAGCTGAAACCGCGGGCGGGGTTGTCGAACTGCATCGAGGAACAGCCGAGATCGGCCAGCAGCACGTCCACGCCATCGCTCCAGTCCAATTCAGCGAGGGCACGCGGCAACCCAGCGAAGTTCATGCGCTTCACGACGAGCGCAGACTCCTCGCAGCAGCTGGCACGCAGCCGCGCCTCGGTGCGCACGATCTCGATGGGATCTTGATCGAGCGCGAGCAGCGTTCCGCCGGGTTGCACGGCTTTTAGCAACGCGCTGGCGTGACCGCCGTAACCGAGCGTGCAGTCCACGGCGCGTTCGCCGGGCTGCGGGTCGAGTATTTCCATGATTTCCTTCAAGAGGATCGGTACATGCTGCCCAGCGGGCGTTTTGCCGGACGCACGGACCTTCGCAATCGTCTCCGCGTGAAGCTCCGGGTTCAGTTCCTTGTACTTGTCTTCAAAGCGCACTGGATTCTTGCCCGAGTAACGCGGACGACGACGATGCGGTGTTGGAACCTCGGCTTCGCTCACAGCTCGTTGTATTTGGCGTTCGATCCGCGTGCCTTCGCCACGGGATAACGCGTTTCATTGCGCTCCAGCTTGTCCAGCATCGCCTGACCGAGATCGACGCCGAGGTTGTGGGCCAGTTCGAAGAGCAGGATCGCCACATCGGCCATCTCGTCCTTCAGTTCCGGCATCTTGTCCTTCACGCGCTGCTCGATCTGGCCCGGCTGCTGCCAGACAAAGTGCTGCAGCAGCTCTCCGGCCTCGGCAGTGATGGCGATGGCGAGTTCCTTGGGGCTGTGAAACTGCATCCAGTCCCGGGCGTCGCGAAACGCGCAGATGCGCGCGGTGATTTGTTCGATGCTCATGGGTGCATGATGCGACGCGCACCCGCAGGAGCAACCGCGAAGGCGACAAGATGCGCACAGTGTGTCCCAAGGGAAGGATTGACGCGCATGAGCGTATCAAGGATGCTCCACCATGAATATGAAACACATCACCGCCTTCGTCGCCTGCCTTTCCCTCACCACCATTCTTCATGCCGCCGAAGATCCTCCGGTGGATTTCGCGAAGCAGATCAAGCCGATTCTCGCCGACCGCTGCGTGGAGTGCCACAATTCGGAGACTCTTTTGGGCGAGTTGAACCTGCAAAACCGCGAACTGGCCTTCCGCAAACGCAAACCAGGACCGGCCATCGTTCCTGGCGAGCCGGAGAAAAGCATGCTCTACCTCGCCCTGACGCTGCCGCCGAAGGACAAAAAGGCCATGCCTGCCACCGGCCACCGCATTCCCAAAGACGAGGTGAACACCATCCGCCAGTGGATCAAGGAAGGCGCCAAATGGCCGGAGGGCAAAGAAGGCGCCGTGACGGTAAAGCGCAAGAAATCGTAAAACGGTGTGGGGCTGCGGTGGAGACGCTTCCCTGCCGACATGCAACAGGACACATGCGCAACGGCGCTATCATTCCGTGGGATTTCGTATCGCGATGATTCCCTGAGCGATTCGATGGCTGCCGGGGCTTGTAACTCGGAAGACCGGCGGGAAGATGTGTGCCCGCAGCCATGAAACATCCCGGTCTTCTTTTCCTCTTCTTTTCAGCGACACTTTGCCAGCTTTCAGCCGTCGAGATTCCACCGGGTGGATCTGATGTGCGTGGTGAGGCGGCATTGCAGGCGTACTCGTCCCCTAAGGCTGGAAAGGTGGAGTCGCTCGCGCTTGGGAAACGCATCACCATCACACAGCCGGATGCGGCCAAGGCTTACGCGGCACAGTTCACCGCGCCGATTTCCGCCGAGATCGAGAAAAACGAGCGTGTGCTGGCGATCATCAAAGCGCGGGTGGTTGGTGGCGCGGAGTCCGGGGAGGTTCTGGCAAAATTGCAGCTTCGTGGAGCGCCCTACACCGAGTTTGGCGACACCATCGGTGTCGGCATCCATCGCGAGTGGACGGAGCAGCCGGTGGTGTTCATCGTCAATGACGTGGTGCCGGCGGACAAAGCCGCCGTGGTGCTGCTGTGCGGGCAGAAGGAGCAAAGCATCGAAGTCGAAAGCATCCGCGTGCTCAAATATCCCGCCACGACGGATGTGAGCGGCTTCCCACGCGCAAAATTGATCAAACGCAGCTACGCAGGCCGTGAACCGGATGCGCCGTGGCGCAAGGCGGCGCTAGAACGCATTGAGCAACATCGGAAGGCAGATCTGTCGTTGATCGTGAAGGGCGAAGATAGCAAACCGCTGGCTGAGACGGAGATAAAGCTCTCGCTGCGCCGCCACGCCTTTGGATTTGGCTCCGCCGTGGTGGCAAAGCGCTTCAGCGGCGAAAGTGAAGATGACCGGCGCTACCGCGAGATCGTGGACAAGCTTTTCAGCATCGTGGTGTTCGAGAATGACCTGAAGGATGGCAACTGGTCGCCGGATTTCGATGCGGAGCGCAAATCGAGCCGCAACGCGGAACTGGACAAGGCCTTCGCCTGGTTCGCCGAGCGACACATCGACGTGCGCGGGCATTACCTCATGCAAGTGGCCACGCCGTTCAATCTGCACGACATCAAGGACAACGCCGAGATCCGCCAGCGCACGCTCGAAAGCGTGAAAGAGCGCATGGCCTTTGTGAAGGATCGCGTCATCGAATGGGACGTGATCAATCATCCCATCGCCTGGGGCGGCGCGGACATGCTGAACAAACGGCCAGGCCTCGAAAAACTCGACCGCGAGGTCTTCACACTGGCGAGATCGCTCACGAAGCTGCCTTTCTTCGTCAATGAGGATCAGGTCTTCCGCCCAGGGCCGCAGCATGACGACACGTTTGCCTACATCGAGTCGCTGAACGCCGACGGCTTCACGGTCGCAGGTCTCGGCAATCAGGCGCACTTCCATGAGAGCTACCTGCCGTCCCCGGAGCATCTGCTGGCAGTGACGGATCGCTTCGCGAAGATCGTGCCGCATCAGTCCATCACAGAATACGACATCGTGACCACCGAGGACGAGGAACTGGCGGCGGACTATACGCGTGATGAGCTCATCGCCGTCTTCAGCCATCCAGCTTACACAAGTTTTCTGCTCTGGGGCTTCTGGGAGGGCTCGCATTGGAAGCCGGAGGCAGCCTCATGGTACAAGGACTGGAGCATCCGCAAACGTGGCGAGGTGCTGGAGGAGTGGATCGGCCGAAAGTGGCACACTGAGGTGACCTTGATGACCGACGCAAACGGCCTGGTGAAATGGCGCGGCTTCCCCGGCTGGTATGAAGTGCATGCGGCAGGCCAAAAGCCGGTCGTTCTGAAACCAACGTGGTGAGGAAATCGCGAAACCACAGGCGACAATCCAAGTTGAAGCTCGGAAAATCATGAACACGACCTTCTTCCACATTCCGCTCAACCGTCGCAAGCTCCTGCACAGCCTGCTGCTGACCACTGGCGGCATCCTCACGAGCGATCTTTATGCTGAGGCGCTGACGCTCACGCCACGATCAACCGAAGGACCGTATTATCCCGATCATCTGCCACTGGATCAGGACAACGATTTGACGCAGATCATCGGCGGAAAGGCTCCCGCGAGCGGCGTGGTGACGGAAATCGGCGGGCGGCTGCTCAACGTGGATGGCAAGCCGATCAACGATGCGGTGATCGAGCTATGGCAGGCAGACAACAACGGCTGCTACCTCCACAGCAAGGGTGTGCAGAAGGGCACGGAGCGTGACCCGCAGTTTCAGGGCTTTGGCAAGATCACCACGAATGCGAAGGGCGAATATCGCTTCCGCACGATCCAGCCGGCACTCTACACCGGCCGCACGCGGCACTATCACTTCGCCGTGGTGCAAAACAGCAAGCGCATGCTCACCACGCAGCTCTACTTTGCCGGTGAGCCGCAAAATGAGCGAGACGGCATCCTGCGCCGCATTCGCGATGAAGCGCAGCGGCTTTCCGTGATTCGTGAGTTCAAACCGATGAGCACGGGCAGCCAGGACTTGCTCGCGACTTGGGACATCGTCATCGGCATGACGCCGGAAGATCCCGAGCAGCGTCGAAAAGGCCCGCCGCCGCGTGACAGCGCGGCGGTGAGCGATCAGGACATCAAGGATGTGCTGTTTGGTCCTGCGCCATTCTGATCTGGGCATTGTAGTCCCGGCTTTAGCCGGTCGCTCCAGAGCCGCCTAAAGGCGGGACTACAAAACATGCGTGGCCTATTTCTTCGCCTGTCGCTGGCGCACGCACTCAAAAAGGCACACGCCGGTGGCGACAGAGACGTTGAGGCATTCGACTTTGCCGCCCATGGGGATCTTGACGAGGAAATCACAGTGCTCGCCGGTAAGGCGGCGCATGCCGGGGCCTTCCGCGCCCATGACAATGCCGATGCCGCCTTTGAGGTCGATGTCGTAGAGGCTCTGTGTGGCCTCATCACCTGTGCCGACGAGCCAGATGCCGAGTTCCTTGAGCTTGTCCATGGCGCGGACGAGATTGGTCACGCGGATGAGCGGGATGTTCTCCGCGCCGCCGCAGGCCACGCGCACGACGGTTTCACTGATCGGCGCGGATTTGTCCTTCGGCATGATCACAGCACAGACACCGGCCGCGTCAGCGGTGCGCAGGCAGGCACCGAGATTGTGCGGGTCCTGGACGCAGTCGAGTATGAGCACGAGGGGGTTCTCCTTGCCTTCGAGCAACATGGCGATGTCGCCCTCCTCATAGATGCGCACCTTGTTGTCGGAGCTGGAGTGGCGGTTTTGACGGGCGATGGGCTGTTGGGGACGCATGAGATTCAGTGAATAGTGGGCCGTGAATGGGATTTGGCAAAATGATAGAAGCGCGGGCTTGAAGGCTGTGTGAAGTGACGGGAGGAGTTTGAGATGAAGACATCTCTCAAGCGCTGGTGGCTGCGAATTGCTGTTTTGGCGGCGCTGGGTGTCGCATTCGTGTTTGGGTGCGAGTGGTGGGTCGCGAGAACGGCGAAAGGGAGCTGTTTCGATGACGTGAAAGCGGTGCCGGCGGCTCCGGTGGCGGTGGTTTTGGGCACTTCGCCTCGCTTGGCAGATGGCAGGGCCAATTTGTTTTTCCTCCCGCGCATGGAAGCGGCTGCCGCGTTGTTCAAGGCGGGCAAGGTGAAGGCGTTGATCGTCAGCGGGGACAATGGCACGCGGGGTTACGATGAACCGACGGAGATGAAGCGCGTGCTGGTGCAGATGGGCGTGCCTGAGTCGCGGATTGTGTGTGATTACGCGGGTTTCCGCACTCTGGACTCGGTGGTGCGGGCCAAGGAGGTGTTTGGGCAGCAGCGGCTGATTTTTGTTTCACAGGGATTTCACAATGCGCGGGCGATCTATCTGGCTCGGGCGTTGGAGATCGAGGCGTGGGGCTTGAACGCGAAGGCCGTGCCGGTGGCGCTGTCAGTGAAGACCTTTCTGCGCGAGAAACTGGCCTGTGTGAAGGCGGTGCTGGATGTGAACGTGCTCGGCACACGGCCGAAGTTTCTCGGCGAGAAGGTCGCGGTGCCGGTGGAGTGACCTACAGCCAAACTGTCAGCGCACGACGCAGATCAGGGCTGGGGGTGACACGCAGTTCCTCGCCCACTTCCAAACGGGCCTTGTGGCCGTTTTGGGAGATCTCGAGATAAACTGGCAGCGTGCCGGGAAACTGTGTCAGCACCTCGTGAATGCGTTCGAGGTCGGTTTCATCGTGCTGGCGGGTGTTAAGGCGCAGGACAATCGGTTTGGGAGGCGCGGGCGGCTTCGGTGGCGCGGGCAGCGACGGATCGGGATCGTTCGCGTTGCGAGGTTTGGCGGCTTTGGGCTTGAGCGGCTTTGCGTCGTTGCAGGTGACGCGATTGCCGTCGGTCTTTTGATCCTTGCTGACACGAATGCGGAAAGCCATCACGGCACCATCGGCGAGCACGTCCTTGAGCTTCTCGTAGTCGTCGCTCCAGCACATCATCTCCTGCACGCCGGTGAAGTCTTCCACCTTGAAGGTGGCAAAGGCCCGGTTGTCCTTTTTCGAGTAGCGGACCTCAAGCTGGCTCAAAATGCCCGCGATGGTGTGGGTGCTGGCCTTCTCCTTGGTGTCGATCTCCTCGATGCCGGCGATCTTGATGAGCCTCACCGAGTCGAAATGGCCGCGGTAGCTGTCGAGCGGGTGGCCGCTGACGTAGAAGCCGAGAAGCTCCTTTTCAAAGGCGAGCACCTCGTCCGTGCTCCAGACGATGGAAGGCGTCTCAAGCTCGTTTTTCTTCGATTTAGGCTTCGCGAGCTCGAAATCGTCGAAGAGGCCGCCTTGGCCGGATTTTTTGTCCTTCTGCATCGACGCGGCCGAGGCGAGCACCTGCTCCAATTTCGCGAACATGACGGCCCTTAACTCGCCGGTGTAGTCGAAGGCTCCCGATTTCACGAGCGCCTCCATGAGCTTCTTGTTCACGGCACGATTGTCGAGGCGCGCGGCGAAGTCTTCGAGGCTGATGAAGGGGCCGTTTTTCTCGCGTTCGGCGATGGCGGCCTCCATGGCGCCTTCGCCGACGTTTTTGATGGCGCTGAGGCCGTAGCGGATGGCGTTCGGATTCTCGTCCTCTGTCTCGAAGCGTTCGGGGGCGAACTTGAGCGAGGATTTGTTGATGTCGGGCGGCAACACTTTGATGCCCATCTCGAAGCACTCGCTGACGAAGTTGGCGATCTTGTCGGGATTGCTGATTTCGTAGCTGAGCACCGCCGCCATGAACTCGACGGGGAAATTCGCCTTCAAGTAGGCGGTGCGATACGTCACGATCCCGTAGGCGGCGGAGTGCGACTTGTTGAAGCCGTATTGCGCGAATTTTTCGAGCAAGTCGAAGACCGCGTTCGCCTGCTTGTCGGAGATGTTGTTCGTCTTGAGGCAGCCTTCGACGAAAATGAGGCGCTGACGGGCCATTTCGGCGGCGTCCTTCTTGCCCATCGCGCGGCGGAGCAAGTCGGCTTGTCCGAGCGAGAAGCCGGCGAGCACGTTGGCGGCCTGCATGACCTGCTCCTGATAAACCAGAATGCCGTAGGTCTCCTTGGCAATCTTTTCGAGCAGCGGATGCGGATACTCGACCTTCTCCTCGCCCTTTTTGCGTTTGATGTAGTCCGGGATGAACTGCATCGGGCCGGGACGATACAGCGCAAGGATAGCGATGATTTCCTCGATGGTGTCGGGGCCGAGCTGCTTGCAGGTGTTGACCATGCCGCCAGATTCCATCTGGAACACGGCGACCGTTTCGCCGCGTTTGATGAGATCGAAGGTCTTCGTGTCTTCGAGGGGCGCGTCGGCCACTTTGAAGCCGGGAACGCGTTTGTTGATCCAGAACTCGGCCTCGTGGATCACCGTCAGAGTTTTGAGGCCGAGGAAGTCCATCTTAAGCATGCCCAACTCGGTGAGCGGCTTCATCGCGTATTGCGAGAGGATGGATTCTTCCTTGTCGCGCGTGAGGGCGATGAAGTTGTCGAGCCTGCGATCACCAATGACGACGCCGGCGGCATGCACGCCGACGCCACGCGTGAGGCCTTCGAGGAAGGTGGCGTGCCGCCAAAGCTCCTGCGCGTTGGTGTCAGCCTCGAGTTTCGCGGCGAGATCGGGGTTTTTCTTCACCGACTCCTCCAGGTCGATGTTCAGCTCGTTCGGGATCATCTTCGCGAGCGTGTCGCTGTCGCCGTAGCTCCAGCCAAGCACGCGGCCCACGTCACGAATGACCGATTTGGCACCCATGGTGCCAAAAGTGATGATGTGGCAGACGCTGAGATCGCCATATTTTTCACGGACGTACTGAATGACCTCCGGGCGACGCGTCTGGCAGAAGTCGATGTCGATATCAGGAGGCGAAACACGCTCGGGATTGAGGAAGCGCTCGAACACGAGCTCGAAGCGCAGCGGATCGATGTCCGTGATGCCAAGACAAAAGGCGACGAGCGATCCGGCGGCGGAACCTCGGCCCGGGCCGACGGGAATGTCGTGCTCACGGGCCCAGTTGATGAAGTCCCAGACGATGAGGAAGTAGCTGGTGAAGTTTTTTTCCTTCAACAAGGCGAGTTCGACCTCCATGCGCTCGTGCAGCACCTCGTCATTGAGCGCACGATCACGGCCATAGCGGCGCTCCAGGCCTTCCATCGTGAGCTTGCGCAGGTATTCATTGCGATCGCCGCCATCGGGCATCGGATACTGCGGGTAACGTTCGATGGAGGTGGAATCGAGATGGATTTTGAGATCGCAGCGCTCAGCGATCTCCAGCGTGGCGTCGCAAGCCTCGGGCACCTCGGAGAACAGCGCGCGCATCTCCTCGGCGGTCTTGAAATAGACCTCCGGGGAGTAAGTCATGCGGTTCTGGTCGTAGATGCTCGCTCCGGTGCCGATGCAGATCATGATGTCGTGGGACTCGTGATCATTGCGGTTCAAAAAGTGGACGTCGTTGGTGGCGACGGTTTTGAGGCCGTATTGTTTGCCCCACTCGACCATCTGCCGGGCGCTCCTGCGCTGGGCCTCCATGTTGTGGTCCTGGATTTCGAGGTAGAAGTTCTCGGGGCCAAAGATGTCACGGAACTCCTGCAGGCTCTTCTCGGCCTCGTCCTTGCGGTCGGAGAGCAGGAGTTCGTTGATCTCGCCGTTGATGCAGCCACTGAGGCAGATGAGGCCCTTGGCATGCTCGCGCAGGGCGTCTTTATCGACGCGGGGCTTGTACCACTGGCCTTCGAGATGGCCTTTGGTGATGAGCTTGGAGAGATTGTCGAAGCCTTCGTTGCTCGAAGCGAGCAAAGTGAGGTGGGAGGAGCGTTTGCGGCCAGGAACCTCGTTTTTGTCCATCATCGAGCCTGGTGCGAGATAGGCTTCGCAGCCGAGGATGCTCTTCACCTTGGCCTTCTTGGCGGCCATGTAGAAGTCGATGGCTCCGTACAGATTTCCATGGTCCGTCATGGCCACGGCGGGCATTTCCAGCTCCTTCACACGCTTCATGAGCGTGTCGATGCGCACGGCTCCGTCGAGGAGCGAGTATTCGGTGTGCAGGTGGAGGTGAACGAAGGAGTCGGGCATTCGGCGGGGAACAGGATTAACCCCGTTTCGGAGAGGTGAACAAGAGAGAGTTGTTCACAATGGGCCATCGCTACGCGGCCTTCGATGGAGCCGGTGATGGTGGCGATAACGCTTCAACAACTGCCAGCCGACAGTGACGATGATGCAGGCAACGGAGAGCGCGATGATGAGGTAAAGGCGATTGGAATTGGAAGGCGGAAGTGGTGCCGGGGATGCGGGGGGAGGTTCGGCAGCCTGGGTGAACTGAAAAACCCGGCTGGTTTCGCCCGGAAAAATCACCTGCGGCCGCAGTTCGGCTTTCCCCGCCTGGGTGTGCAGCAGGATCAGGCTGGTATTGGCGTCTTTGCCAAACTCGATCTGGAATGTGGTCGCCCCGGTTGAAACCCGACCCCTGACGGTGGCGAGCAAATGCACCTCCTGGGTGTCTTCTTTGAGCGGCGTGTTGTCGGCTCCGTCGATGGCCTGGACCTCACAGGCGGGCAGAACGCTTTTTTGACCTCCAAACAGCACGCCGAGCGCACCGGAGAGATATTCCTGCGCTTTCTGATGCGTGGCGGCCATCTGATCCGGTGTCTGCTCCCGGTACCATGAGGCGGGGACGGGGGGCAGCGTTGTGGGATCAGCGGCCAGGAAGGTTCGTGGATCCACATTGATGCGCAGAACATAACTCTGATCGGCGGCAAAATCCGCCTCGACGGTCATGCTGGGAACCACATGGGCTCGTACCATGCCAGTGGCCGCCATGGTAACCGAAAAGACGATTCTTAAGACTCGTCTGCGGAAAATTCGATGAAGCATGGCACATGGTGGAGATACTCGCGCCAAATGGCAAATGCATCGTCGTCACGGGTTTCGATCGGATTCGAGGGTTGTTTTTCCCGCCAACGATTTTCTCCAAGAAAGAAGCTGCGAAAAACCTTGTAGCTAGTGCATGCCCGCGCTTGACTAGTGGCGCGTAAATTGCTTCAAAAAGATATTCAGCAACCAACCCGCATGGGAGCCACACTCAAATCAGTCGAGAAAGGTCAGGAGATTGTCCTGGAGGACTTCAACCTGATCGGTCGCAGCCCGGATGCTTCCATCCGGTTGCTGGACGGCGGTGTGTCGCGCCAACATGCCACGATCCGGCGTGATGGGCAGTTGTTCTGGGTTTCCGACCTCGACAGCGCGAACGGCAGCTTCGTCAATGACGTGGCCGTGACCACCGCGCGCGCCCTGCGCCATGGCGACCGCGTGCAGTTCGGCACCAGCATCTTCATTTTCGACAGCCAGGATGAGGAACGTCCGCCCAGCGAGTCCAGCAACGTCAGCACCCAGTCGCTCCATACCATCGCCCTGCCGGTGAAAACCGTGAAGGCCACGCTGCTGGTCGGCGACTTGCGCAATTTCACCTCCATCTCCGCCCAGCTCAGCGCCGAAGAAGTCGCCGCCATGCTGCGTGAGTGGTATGCGCAGTGTGAGCAGGTGCTGAAATCTCGCGATGCCATCATCGACAAATTCATCGGCGATGGTGTCTTCGCCTACTGGCCCGGTGACGACCACACCACCCGCGTCAGGGCCACCGAGGCCGCCAAACTGCTCAGTGGTCCCGAAGCCGGGAATTCACCGAAGCGCAAATGGCTGCGGGAGAACATGAATCTGGAAGTTCACTGCCATGTCGGCTTGAACATCGGCGACGTTGCGCTCGGCGCGATGGGGCGCGGGGTGAACACCGCCGTGGGTGAGGCCGTCAACGTGACCTTCCGTATCGAAAGCCTGACCCGCAAGCTCCAGGTGCCCGTGCTCGCCGGCGCGCCATTCCTGCAAGGCTGGCCGGAAGGACGGCAGCTTTATCAAAACGCAGGCATCCATCCCGTCAAAGGACAACCGGAGCCCGTCGAGGTTTACTCGCTGCTGGATTTTCCGACGGTGTCGCTCTGATCGCTGCCAGTCGCCAGATACCGCGTCATGTCATCCCGCGTCATGCGATAGAGCAGCCACTCGCTCATGCGCTTCGCGCCAAGACGCTGCTCATAGACCTGCTGCGCGTTCACATTCCAATCCAACGCCATCCACTCCGCACGGCCACAACCGCGCTCATGCGCCAGGCTGACGACTTTTTTCAGCAAAGCGCTGCCCACACCGCCCTTTCGGCGCTCCGGCAGCACAAAAACGTCTTCGAGATACAGTGTCGGCAGTGCCAGGAAGCTCGAATACGTCTCCACCAAGATCATGTAGCCACACGGTTCCGCATCACCATTCACAAACGCCAGCCAGACCTCGATGCGCGGCTTGGGGCAGAGCGCGTCCTCAACCAATCTCGCCTGCGCTGCCTCATCCGGCGGTGAGAGCTTTTCAAACTCCGCCAAAGCCACCACAAGCCGGCAAAACGAAGCGACGTGTTGTCGAGTCAAAGGTTGAAGGTCGATGCTCATGGAGACAGAACCGGATCGCCAAACAGGGTGAAATTCGCCGCCTCGGTGATGCGCACGTTGAAGATTTCGCCGACATGGCGATCACGATTGCCTTCAAAGACCACGATGCGGTTGGAACCGGTGCGACCTGTGAGACGCGCCTCATTCGTCTTGCTCGGCCCTTCGCAGAGTATTTCCACCTCTTTGCCGACGAGCGCGTCATACATCGGTAGCGCGATGCTGTTCACCAGCGACAGCAAATCCTGATTCCGCTCCTCTTTGACGCGTTCCGGCACCTGTGTGGCTTCTTCCATCTCTGCGGCGGGGGTGCCGCGACGTTTGGAGTAACGGAACACGAAGGCGTTGTCGAAACGGATGTCTTCAAAGAGCTCCCGCGTCTCCAGGTAGTGCTCCTCCGTCTCGCCGGGGAAGCCCACGATCACATCTGTCGTCACCGCGATGTCAGGCCGTGCATCACGAATGCGCTGAACGAGCTCAGTGAATTTCGCCGTCGTGTATGGCCGGTGCATGCGCTTCAAAATCGCATCGCTGCCGCTTTGCACCGGCAGATGCACATGCTCGGCCAGCTTTGGCAGGTAAGTGAAGGCCTCGATCAGATCCTTCTTGTAGCCAATTGGATGCGGACTGGTGAAACGAATGCGCTGGATGCCTGGAACCTCATGCACGGCCTCCAAAAGCTGCACAAACGGGCTTTTGCCATCCACAGCCGGAAATTCATGCCTGCCGTAGAGATTCACGATCTGCCCTAGCAGCGTCACTTCCTTCACGCCGCGCTCCGCGAGGCGTTTCACCTCCTCCACGATGTCCGCGGTGGGTCGGCCGCGTTCCTCGCCGCGTGTGTAAGGCACGATGCAGAAGGTACACTTCATGTTGCAGCCTTGCATGATGCTCACGAAAGCGCTGGCCTGTTTTTCCTTCAGCGTGTGGTCGCGAATCGTGTTCTGCGAGGCCTCCTCCCCATCCACATCGACAATGGAGAAGCGCTCCTCGTCCATCTGCCGTGCTTCCTTGGCGCGGATGATCTCGTCCACATACTCAACGACGCGGTGATACTTCTGCGTGCCGACGACGAGATCCACCTTCGCCTTGTCCACCAGCTCACTGCCACGGCTCTGCGCCATACAGCCCATGAAACCCGTCACCAGCGGCACCTTGCGCCGCCGCACCATGCCCATCTTCCCCAGCGCCTTCTGCTCCGCCTGATCGCGTACGGAGCAGGTGTTGATCAGCACCACATCCGCGTCCAGATCCGTTCCCGTCATGGTATAACCGCGCTCGACGAACATCTGCGACACCTGCTCGGTGTCGCGCTCGTTCATCTGGCAGCCGTAGGTTTTGATGTGGACGCGGGGCATTGGGGGCGGTGAGAATACGCGCCCCCGCCTAAATGACAACTCGGGGGGCTTCGCCTAAATGACGAAACCAGAATGAGGAATGACGAAGGAAGCCCGAATGATCGAAACTCGAAGTGTTCCTCATTCATTCCTCATTCGCCATTCTGGTTTCGTCATTGCCGTCAGGCTTTGATCTCAAAGATCGCCTCAACCTCCACGGCGGCTCCCGTAGGGAGTTGCGCAAAGCCCAGAGCGCTGCGCGCATGGTATCCGTCGCCTTCTTTGCCGAAAATCTCGTGCAGTAGGTCGGAGCAGCCGTTGATCACCAAGTGCTGGTCGCTGTATTCCAGAGTCGAGTTCACGCAGCCGAGCACTTTGATGACTCTCAGGCCGTCCAGCGTGCCATGCGTGTCCCAGACGGAGCGGAGCACCTTCTCCGCGCAGTTTTTCGCCGCCTTGTAGCCGTCTTCCGTCGAGACGCCCGCGCCCAGCTTGCCCTTGAGGTCACTGACGTGGCCGGAGGTGATGAGCTGGTTGCCGCTGCGGATGCAGAGGTTCAGGTAGCCGGGGGCTTGTTTCGCGAAGGTGAGGCCGAGGGATTCTGCTTTTTGCTGGGGAGTCATGGTGGGGAGTGAGAAGTGGATGCAGAATACGATTTGGAAAACGAAAACTGGCAAATCACCGCCTACTTCTGGCATCATTGCCCCATGCGACTCGCCATTCCCTTTTTCGCGTTCACTCTGGCTGCCAACGCCGCTTTGCCAGATCTCAAGATCGCCGACGATCACCGCCACATCGTCACGACCGATGGAAAGCCGTTCTTCCTGCTCGGCGACACCGCCTGGGAGCTGTTTCACCGGCTCACGCGTGAGGAAACCGAGCTGTATCTGAAAAACCGGGCCGACAAAGGCTTCAACATCATCCTCGCCGTCGCCTTGGCTGAGTTCGAGTTCGACAAACCCAATGCCTACGGCGAGTTGCCGCTCGAAGGCAACGATCCGGCGAAGCCACGCGACGCCTACTTTCAGCACGTCGATTGGATCGTGGACAAGGCCGAATCGCTGGGCCTCTACACCGCCATGCTGCCGACTTGGGGTGACAAATGGAACAAGAAGTGGGGCAAAGGGCCGGAAATCTTCACACCGGAAAATGCCGCGACCTACTGCGAATGGTTGGCGAAGCGCTACAAGGACAAACCGATCATCTGGGTGCTCGGCGGCGACCGCCCCGTCGAAAACGACACGCATCGCGCCATCATCCGCGCCATGGCCGCCGGTTTGAAGAAAGGCGACGGCGGCAGGCATCTCATCACCTACCACCCCAAAGGCGGTGCGAATTCCTCCGACTACTGGCCCGACGAGCCGTGGCTTGACTTCCACATGTTCCAAAGCGGCCACAGCCATCGTGCCAAGCCAAACTACGACATGAACGCGAAGAACCTGGCCCTTCCTGCGCTCAAGCCGACACTCGATGGCGAACCCTGCTATGAGGACCATCCCGTGCGTAGCCTGATGAAGGACAAGAAGCCCACCGAGTGGTTCGACGACTACGACGTGCGCCGCGCCGCGTGGTGGAGCGTGCTCAGCGGTGCCTGCGGCCACGTCTATGGCACGCACAGCATCTGGCAGTTCCACGATCTCGACAAACGCACGCAGCAGACCGATGCGCGCACGCCTTGGCAGAAGGCGCTCGATCTGCCCGGAGCCGCGCAGATGGGCGTGATGCGAAAATTCATCGAAAGACTCGATTGGACGAAGTTGCGCCGGGATGACAACTTTCTGATCAGCAAACCGGTCAAACCA